>JAIWNO010000238.1 GCA_020216785.1 Desulfomonile sp. | reverse complement strand
CTGCAAACGGCGGACGGTTTCCGCGCCGAATTGGCAGCTTTCCACCATCTGCCGGAGGTTCTTGCGCGCCTCTTCAATATTGTTCTGCTGCAACTCGAGGAGAGTGAGGTCGAGGCCGCCTATGATGATTTGAAGCAAGTTGTTGAAGTTGTGAGCCACTCCGCCGGCAAGATCCACGATCGCCTTGAGACGCTCCGCTTGGAGAGCGGTTTCCTGGGCCTTCTTCTGATCTGTGATATCCCGGATGGATTCCACCGCTCCCACGATGTTGCCCTGACTGTCATAGAGAGGTCGTGCCCTGTTCCAGAGGTGAACGCCCGGAATCTTGAGTGTGGATGAGTCGGACTCTGACACGAAAACATCCCTATCCCGCTTCACGTACAGGTAAGGCTGGTCGAATTCCTTGTCCGGATGGAGAGCTGCGTCAATAAGCACCGGCCGTCGTCCCGGGTAAAAGGCAAGCGAATACTCGTAGTTGCCTTTGCCGAGCATATCGCACGCTTTGACGCCGGTAAGCTCCTCGACAGCTCGATTCCAGGCGATGACGGTTCCCTCCTTGTCGATAACAAACGTTGCATCCGGCAGGAAATTGATGATTTGTGCGAGCACCTGCTCGTTTTGCCTGAGCGCTTCTTCGGCCAGTTTCTTTTCGGTGATGTCCTGGAGCACACAGTGAGTTCTCAGGAAGCGGCCTTCCGCATCTCGGGCAACCGTGCCGTCGAACAGGGCGGAAATGATCGTGCCGTCTTTCTTGACCATGTCGAATTCACGTCCGTGAATCTCGCCTGCGGCTTTGAACAGCTCAAACTTCTCCTTGAACGTCTCCTTTGACTGAGTCGTCAGGATGTCGCCAAACCAGCGCCCTATCACTTCTTCGCGGGAAAAACCCAGGGTTCTGAGCCAAACCTGATTGACTTCGAGAATTCGGCCGTCCTGATCCAGTGATTGGTATCCCAGCGGTGCCTGCTCATAAAGAAGGCGGGACTTCGCTTCACTGGCAATCAAAGCTTGCTCCGCGTGTTTTTCAGCGGTCACGTCCCGAAAGACCACTACCACGCCGATGATGCGACCTCGAAGATCGCGAATGGGCGCGACACTGTCGGCAATGATTCGCTCAGTGCCGTCCTTTGCCACCAGGATCGTGCCGTTCTTGAATTCGGAAGCCCTTCCTGTTCGATGAACCTTGCTGATGGGACTCTCACATCTGACACGCGTAGTTGGATCGATGATCTGAAGCACGTTTTGCAGCGGAAGCCCCAGCGCTTCCGCCTGCCGCCGGCCGGTAAGCTGTTCCGCCATCGCGTTCATCGCGGTGATACGGTCCTGTTCGTCCGCAGCAATCACAGCGTCGCCGATTGAGCTTAGAGTTACCGAGACGCGCTCAATCTCCTGTTTGAGGGTATCTCGATCTTCCCGAAGATCGCGGACATGCCTGCCCGCTATGAGACCGATCATAATGACGAGCGCGGCACCGACCACGCGGGTGCAGAGATTATGCGGTGGAACGTCGGTAATCAGGAGGGACAAGAAAGAGCTGTGAGGAGAGAAAAACAGATAATCCAACGCAGCATCGGCAATCCAAATAAGGATTACCCCAACCAAGGACAGCCGAACGATCTTGTGCTCGATCTTCATCGAGTCGCTCCGGAATCCATCCCAGCGGAAAAGGTCGCGCCAATATGCGCCTTTAAAGAAGCGCTTTCCGGTAAGTTGTCAGCAGATCTCCAGCACGAGGCAAGTCACGCCCGACGCGTGTCTGTCCGAAGGACTGGAGTCTTGCAGCCGCCTTAGCGCTTCGACTGCGCATTGTCGCATGAATCGAGCCCGATCAAAAACTCAGCAGACATACCCGGGCTGACCTCTCGCGGTGAATTGGAGAACTCGAGTGGGATGAGCATAGTCGATTGTCAGTGTGAGCTGGGTCCGACGCGACGCGTTCACGTCAGGCCGACCGGGCCGATATTTTCGGAGCAGCTTCTACCACTCCCTCTCTTTGGTACGGTTTGCCAAATCCCTTTGTCTGAATGCCCGCTCCGTCTTCCATGCAACAAATCCGGCAACCACCGGTTCCCAGACGATCAAACACACAACAATCAACCCCAGTGCCACAGCTGCTATCAAGTAGGGCCAATCGCTGTGTCCCATGCCCCCTCCATGCCGCCGTCCTCTCAGCTCACATCTAACCGATTCCATGAAAAATGCAATAGTTAAATCATCCTAAGTGCAAGAACTGCCATAGTCCTTACCAATCCCTTAGACAGACGACTTTAGGGTATAATGACTTGAGCGGCGGGGCTGAATGTATTAAAAATGGTCTTGGGGACCGGAAAGCAGTCCGGCAAGCTGCTGAGCAAATCAACAAACTCTCTGTGGAGACGGGCGGAGGGAAGAGGTCATGTCAGGACACAATAAGTGGAGTACCATAAAGCACAAGAAGGGCGCTGCAGACGCCAAGCGGGGGCGGCTGTTCTCCCGGCTTATCAAGGAGATCGCCGTTGCGGCTCGCATGGGCGGTGGCGACCCGGACGGCAACCCTCGCCTCAGGTCTGCTGTGAGCGCGGCACGGGCCGCCAACATGCCCAAAGAAAACATCGAGCGGGCGATCAAACGCGGCTCCGGCGGACTTGACGGCGCTCAATACGAGGAGTTCGTATACGAGGGATATGGCCCCGGTGGGGTCGCGGTCATGCTGGAAGTGCTCACCGACAACAAGAATCGGACCGTTGCCGAGGTGCGGCATATCTTTGATAAGTTCAATGGGAGCCTTGGCGAATCGGGATGCGTTTCGTGGATGTTCGACAAGCGAGGAGTGATAGAGATCTCGGCCGCCAATCTCGATGAAGACGAAGTGATGGAAGTCGCGATTGAGGCAGGCGCGGATGATGTCCGCCGGGATGGCGAGACTTACGAAATCCGTACCGCGCCGCAAGATCTTGAAACCGTCCGGGCGGCCTTCGCTGCAAAAGGCTGGAACATTGAACTTGCCGAGATTACAATGATCCCTAAGGATACCGTGAAACTGGAAGGCAAAAAGGCGGAAGCAATGCTCAAAATGATGGACGCGCTCGACGACAACGAAGACCTTCAAAAGGTGTACGCGAATTTCGACATCTCCGAGGAAGAGATGATCAAAGCGTCCGCTTGATCCTTCGACGCTTTCGCTCTGAACGGGTAATAGGCCTCCTGACGTGACAAGCGGACCATTCCCAATAAAAAGCCTGGAAAACACCAACGATCGGTAGTATAGGATTCCCGTCGGCCGGTTTGCCGGGAGCGCGTGAGATATCGGCGTATGGAAACCGGCCATCACGGGCGTTCCTCCATGCGTGATGAGGCCGGACGCCCGCGATAATCGATGAGGTGCTCCAGGCGGTAATGGTCATTATCGGAATAGATCCGGGAAGCAACGTCACCGGGTACGGGATCATCCGCAAGAACGGCGCGCGTGCCGCGCATGTGGCCAGCGGCCGTGTCAGGGCCCCTGTGGGCGCTTCCCAGTCCAAGCGCCTCTGGCTGATTTACTCAAAACTGAGTGAGATCGTTTCACGGTATCGACCTTCGGCAATGGTGGTGGAGTCGCTCTTCCACGCGAAAAACAGCCAAAGCCTCATCAAACTCAGTCAAATCCGGGGCGCAATTCTTCTCCTGGGAGAGAATTTTGGAATGGAGATCCACGAATATGCTCCCATGGAGATTAAGAAGGGGCTTACGGGATACGGACGGGCCGAAAAGGAACAGGTCATGTTTATGGTCGGCAAAATCCTCGGTCTTTCAGCGCTTGAGTCGCTCGATGAGGCGGACGCGCTCGCCATGGCGCTTTACCATGCACATGTGAGCGGTTTTTCCGGGGCCCACCCATGATCGCAGCACTGAAAGGGAAGGTCATCTGCAAAGATGACAATCGCGTCATTGTCGACGTAAACGGAGTAGGGTACGACGTTTCGGTGTCCGGTCCTACGATGGCATCCATATACGATGACGCTGAGGTCTTCTTCCACATCTATACGTCGCTGAGAGAAAACTCACTCGAGCTGTACGGGTTCATCGGTCAAGACGAAAAGACACTTTTTGAGCTTCTCCTCGGCGTAAGCGGCATCGGTCCCCGGCTCGCGCTGGCGATTCTGTCGGGCATGTCACCAGCGCGATTTCAGCAGGCAATACTTTGCGGCGACCCGACAAAGCTTACGGTGATTCCGGGCATCGGCCGCAAGTCCGCGGAACGGATGATTCTTGAGCTGAAAGAGAAGATCAAGAAGGTGAAGCTTGGCTCTGCGCCGGCCCAGGAGAGGATCGCAGGGACGGCTTTGGAAGACGACCTGGTCTCGTCACTCGTGAACTTGGGTTACAAAGAGCAGCAAGCGCGCACCGCGGCACAAAACGTGCTGGGCCGAAACGGAAACACGTCCCTCGGAGAGGCCGTTAGATCGGCCCTGAAGGAACTTGCCAAGCACGCATAAGGGAAGGTCTGTCGCGCTCGGACGCCGTCTGCGGACATGGCGGCGCTCGAGTGAATTCGATCTCCATTCAAATCAATCGCGGGAACGTACCATGAGATTCGTCATTATCGGTGGTGACGCGGCCGGCATGAGCGCTGCCTCGAGGGCCAAGAGACTGGATCCGGGGCTGGAGGTAATCGTCCTCGAGCAAACCAACGACGTATCCTATTCCGCTTGTGGGATGCCGTACAACATCGCGGACGCGCGGCGCTCCATGGACGATCTCGTAGTGCGCAAGGCCCAGGCATTCCGTGAAAAGCAAGGGATCGACCTGAGGCTCGGTCATCGGGCCGAAGCGATCGACCGCAACGGCAAGAGAGTTGCCGGCCGAACCGTCTCGGGTGGGCCGTTCGAGGTTGCGTACGACAAACTCCTTATTGCGACCGGAGCTCGGGCACTGACGCTCGATGTCCCCGGCGGCGACCTTCCGGGCGTGATGACGCTGAAGAGCCTCGAAGACGGCCGCCGTATAAAGGATTACCTCGCGACACGCGAGGTGAAAGAGGCTCTTATCGTAGGGATGGGATACATCGGTCTGGAAATGGCCGAAGCATTTGGCGCTCGCGGCCTCACGACGCACATGGCTGAGGCCCTCCCGCGATTTCTGCCTTGGATGCCTGCCGACATGGCCGATGTCGTTCGCAAGGAACTGGAGGACAAGGGCGTCCAAGTCTATTTTGAGAACGCGGTGGAGCGCATCGACGGGGATTCCGGTCGGCTCAAGGTGACGCTTTCCCGTGGCTCCTCCCTGACAGTGGATACCGTGCTCGTAAGCGTGGGAGTCGCGCCCAATTCCGAGATCGCATCAGCAGCAGGCCTTACACTCGGACCGAAGCGCGCCATTGCCGTGGATCGCTCCCTTCGCACGTCCGACCCGGATATATTTTCAGCCGGTGATTGTGCGGACGCGTTTCACGTAGTCACGGGACATCGTGTCTGGGTTCCTTTGGCGCTCCGCGCGAACCGCGCGGGGTGGGCCGTTGCCGATAACGTCACCGGACGCTCCGTGGAGTTGCCCGGCATTGCCGGGACCGCGGTATTCAAGGTTTTTGACCTGGAAGTGGCGCGCACCGGTCTCAGTGTCGACGAGGCCCAGGCAGCAGGGTTCGAGCCTGTCGAGAACATGGTGGTAAGCCGCTCGCGGGCCCACGCGCATCCCGGAAATCAGTCTATCTACGTGGCTCTCGTGGCCGATCGCGTGACGGGCAGACTCATCGGCGCCACGATGGTCGGCAGGGAAGGAGTTGCCCATCGCATTGACGCTGTAGCTGTCGCTCTTCATGCAGGAATGACCGTCGCGGAGTTCGCTCAGTGTGACTTGGCCTACGCCCCTCCGTTTTCGCCCGTCTGGGACCCGCTGCTCACAGCGGGCAATCAATTGCTGAAGTCGCTGTGATAGAATACCGGGGCCGGGTACATGAGGACCCTACCGGCCGCCGGTATTTGCCATGCACGAGGATGATTCTCGCACTCAAAAGATCGAATGTTCTCCGCGTGCGGTGATCTCGCCGTTAATCGGCCAGATCTCTCTGGATTTTCTCGAAAAGGGCGAGGTCCATCCCTGTCCGTACTTGCCCGAGAAGTTGGCCTGCGAGGAAGGGTTTGCAGCGCGCGTCTTCCCCTCAATGCTTTACAAGGACTTTATGGACCACGGGTTTCGCCGAGCCGGCTTTCTGTTCTATCGGCCCGCGTGCGAGCAATGCAGTGAATGCCGGCCGCTACGGGTACCCGTTGCTGGATTTGCGGCCACCAAGTCACAGAGGCGGGTCTACCGCAGGAATTCAGACCTCAGCGTGACAATGGGTAGGCCGAAATACTCCCGCGACAAATATCGAATGTACCGCGACTATCTCGCTTCACAGCACGGTTCAGTTCGGCCTGACGACCCGGGTGAGCTTCGCCGTTTTCTCTACAGTTCTCCCTTGGAGACGGTAGAGTTTGAATATCGTCTCAACAAGTGACTTCTGGCCGTCAGTATTGCCGACATCGGGGAGAGTTATCTCTCGAGCGTGTACGTGTTTTTCGACCCGGCATTTTCCTCCCGCAGTCTCGGCACATTCTCGGCCATCCATGAGATGCGTGTGTGTGCCGAACGCTCGATCCCATATTACTATTTGGGCTACTACGTGGCCGGCAGCAAGTCTATGCGCTACAAAGCCCGATTCACGCCCCACGAGATCTTGAGTCCCGACGGCGGGTGGCTCGAGCGCCGCGGGACCCGATAAGACGGCAGCGCTGAGCGTGATGCCCCAGTTACGCCCATTGACGCTGCGAGCGCCAGGACATATATTAGAACTCGAATGAGACACCACGCACGACTCGGGCCCAAGTGCCCGACAAGGGTCTGAGACATGAGTAGAGAAGATCAAAACGAAGGTACCAAGATCCCCGATCCCAAGAAGATCGAGAAGGAAATAAACGAGTTTCTGGCGAATAAGTACGGCAACCGCATCCGCGTGATGGGTACCCAGATAGGTTCGTGGCCGGGCGCTGCGGAATCCGAAGGGGGGCAGACCGTGAGCGAAGAGCCCATCGGCGGGACGATCCGTTTTGACATGAAGCCCGCCGAGCTTCACGAGTACCTGGACCGGTTTGTCATCCGCCAGGATCGCGCCAAGGAAATCCTATCGACTAAGATTTGCACCCACTTTAACCGCATTCGCCATTTCCAGCAGCGAGGCGGCGAGGACGAATTCGAGGGTATCGGCAGGATCAAGAGCAATATCATTCTCATCGGTCCGACCGGGGTGGGTAAGACGTATTTGATCAAGCTGATCGCCAAGAAGATCGGAGTACCCTTTGTCAAAGGCGACGCGACCAAATTCTCTGAAACGGGCTACGTCGGCGGCGATGTGGAAGATCTCGTAAGAGATCTCGTTCAAGAGGCGGACGGCGACATCGAAAAAGCCCAGTACGGCATTATCTACATTGACGAGATCGACAAGATCGCTTCCGCTCATAACATCATCGGCCTCGACGTATCCCGGACAGGCGTGCAACGGAACCTTCTCAAGCCGATGGAGGAGACGGAGGTAGATCTCAAGGTACCCCATGACCCTATCTCCATGATGGAGGCTGCGGCTCACTTTCAGAAAACAGGCAAACGTCTCAAACGCACGGTGAATACCCGCAACATACTGTTCATCGTGTCGGGGGCGTTCAACGGGCTCGAGGAGATCGTGGCCAAACGCTTGAACCGCCAGGGCCTGGGCTTTGGAGCATTGCTCCGTGACAAATCCGAGCAGGCCGATCTCCTTCGCCAGGTCAAAGCCGAAGACCTGATCGAGTACGGCTTCGAGTCGGAATTTGTGGGCCGTCTACCGATCATCGCAGTGTTGGACGATCTCGATGAAGGCGACCTGTACAAAATCCTTAAGAACCGTTATTCATCGGTTGTGACGGCCAAGAAACAGGACTTCAAGTCTTACAACATCGATGTCCGTTTCACCGATGATGCTTTGCGGGCGATAGCAGCGTTAGCTCACAGGGATAAGACTGGTGCTCGCTCACTGGTGAGCGTTATGGAGAGGATCCTTGTCGGGTTCGAGCGCGTGCTTCCATCAACGGATATCAGGCGCTTCACGGTCACAGCGGATGTTGTCGCCGACCCCCGCAAGGCATTGGATGAGATTGTCGCGGACGATCTCCATCCGTCCCGATGTGCGATTTTCGATGAAGTCGACCGTCGCGAGCGTGCAGAGCTTTTCGAGGAACTCCTTCAGAGGGAGGCCGAGTTCGAAAAACGCTTTGGAAGAGGCCTAGACGGCTGGGCATTGCAGACGGTGGTCGATGCAGCGGTAAACCAAGGTGTCTCCGTAGAGTCCGTGTATAAGCGTTACTTTGATGTGGAGGCATCAGTCCACGCGTTCGAGCGTGAGTTCGAGGCGCTTTACGGCTTGAAGATACGCTTCATGGAAGATGCGATGCAGGAGCTGATCTCGCTGGTCCTCAACGGCTCGGAAGAAGCGCTGATCGTGTGCCGCAAAATCTTTCAGAACTACCATCATGGGCTCAAACTTGTCATGGAGCGGAGCGGCGACAAGAGTTTCAGCATCCCCAGGGAAGCTATCAAGGACCCGGAACGCTTCCTCAATGAGACTATCCAGAGGACATATCGGCAACAGGAAACCGATCGAACCCTCATGTAAACAAACCAGGTGCTGGACGCCGCCAACATGAGAAATCCGAAGCGGAAGACGCGGGCGGGTTGCTTTCACGCACGGGAGGCAAGTCGCCCGGTTTCGCGTTTGATACCGATTTGCTTTCAAGGAAGTGAAATGGCGGGCACGGAGACCCGCCGCGACCAGAAGCAAGAGTGGGGGGCTGCGTCTCTGCGTCCGCATAACAAAAACCCCTCTCCACGGGAAGAGGGGGTATTAAACAAAGCGGGGATTTAAGGACCGGCGCGCTATCAGCCGCCCCAAAGATCCTTATTCTTATTTCTGTCGTCCATGAGGCCTCTCGGGCTAGGTCCCCCTCCGGGAGGCGGTGCGAAGATCTCCTTCAGAGTAGACCAAAGACCTCCACCTTGGCTTTGAGGCTGCTGGATCTGGAGTGGGGTTACTTGGCCGACAGCCTGCGGAGAGGATGCGAAACCGCCGGGCGGTGCGGTTTCCTGCATACCCACGCTCTGCGGCTGGGTCGGATAGCCTTGCTGGTACGGAGCTGGTGCGCCGCCGTATTGTGGTGCTTGAGGCGCTTGCGCATACCCGCCTGGAGCCGGACCCGCCGAGGCAGCTCGGGTTTCAGGTCGGCCGCTCTCGCCGGAAACTCCTACGAGGTCATAATAGCGCTGCTGCGCGGCACGTAGCTGATCGTAGGCCTCTTTTGCCGCCTTACGACGGTACTCTTCCTGAAAAGCTCGCTGCCGGTCCTCCTGCTCTTGGAGACGCGCTTGCGCTGCTTCGTACATCTGTTTCGACTGTTGAAGCTCTTGAATGGCTGCCTGTTGCTGAGCGGCAAGCTCGGCCGCGCGCTGTCGTGCAACCGCTCTTTCGTATGCGCTCATCCGGGCCTGTTGAAGAGCGGGGTCTTCCTGCTCCATGGCGCCCTGTTGAGGCTGCTGAGGATAGGCCTGTTGACCTGGCTGTTGGTATCCCGGCTGAGGCTGCTGATAGGCCTGCTGATAAGGCTGCTGCTGATAACCTTGCTGGTATCCCTGCTGGTAGGGCTGCTGTTGGTATCCCTGCTGGTATCCTTGTTGAGACTGATCGTACGGCTGCTGGTAACCGGGTTGTTGATATGCTTGCTGCTGGTAGCCCTGCGACTGATAAGCCTGCTGATAACCGGTTTGGTATGCCGGCGTTGCGGCTGTTCGCTGACTTGTGCCCGCTTTACGCTTCTTGGACTTTCCCGAGGGTGCTTGCTGCGCAGTCGCGTCGGGCTGAGTGACAGATTGTGGAGCTTGATAAGCGTAATTCTGTTGAGTCGGGGCCTGCCGGTAAGTCTGCTGAGGGTACGTTTGAGGGTACGCTGGTTGAGCATACCCTTGTTGGCCGTAGGCC
>JAIWNO010000237.1 GCA_020216785.1 Desulfomonile sp. | reverse complement strand
TGCTGTCCATATCCCTGCTGCTGCGGGTAGGCCTGCGGAGACGACGAGTAATAATCCTGCGGATTGTAGTACATACCGCCCTGGCCTGAATACTGCTGCCCTTGAGCGCCCGCCGACGGGGCCGCAGGATAGTAGCTTGTCACCGGCACGGAATTCGGATAATTGCCGGTAACCGCATAGTAACCGCCTTGCTGCTGCAGTTGATCCAGATAGTTCTGCCAATCCGGGTAATAGCCGCCGGGTGGCATCATGCCGTACGCCTGGGCATCGGGGCCTTGCATTAACGCTGAACTCTCATAAGATCCGTAGGGATTTGAATCTTCGCCCCCGAACTGCGCCAACGCAGGCATGGCCAGGAGCAGCGCTCCCAGCACTGTACCGGTCAAAGCCGACCAGGTTTTTCGCATGACGATACTCCTTTCGCGCCGGGCAGCCTCGTCGGCTTGGCGCCTTCCGTCCGGTAGCCGGAGTTCCCGTGGGGAGGAACAATTACCACCGACAAGACCAGCAAAGGTATTATAGATCTTTTTCTTTAAGAAAATCAAGTCGGAAAAAAAGTTCCAAGCCATTTATTGCAGCATGATCCCGCGTACATGCGTCTGATTTCGAGAGCCGGTATACAGTACTTATTTAATGATCTTGAGCTGACTTCTCGGTGGCTTCGGGGGCTCAGGCTCGTTCGCGTCCTTTACCCGCTCGTTGAATATCCGGTTCTTCACTCGAACGGAATTGATCATGAAGTAAACCACAATCGCTCGTTCCCACTCCCGCGTAGGCGAGAACTCCGACACTTTCTTCAGATACCTTTCCTGCAACTGGACCAGTGATGCCTCGTCAAAGTCGAGCACCCTGTCGGCCAGTCGCAACAGAACCTCCTCAATCCCCACATCGCCTCCTCAAGGCTTTTCTATCAGCCTACGGCTTTAACCGAACGAGGTCAAGGGCTGACTCAATACGGCAATTGCCGGCCGCTTTCCAACAGCGCCGCGCCTGCCGCGAGGACGTGGGCCTTTTCCGGCAGTGCATAGGCCGCATCTGCGCCGGGCATGAGAAGACGGAAATTGCATCTTCAGCTGCCTCACAGCCGCCCTCACCGACGAACTGCTATTCCCACGACAAGCCGGCCTCCAGGGCCTTCAGGTTCATTTCCCGGACAGCGGGCCTTGGGTCCGCAGCGAGAAACGCGCGCAATTCCTCTCCTGATACGGGAAACCCGTTGATGCGGGACGCGAATCCTGCGAGCACCACGTTTTCAAGCTGGATCCGGCCGATGTCTCGGGCAATCCTGGTAGCGTCGATGCGCCGTATGCCGGGCTCATCCTCCTGAGCGGAATTCTCAACAATCAAACCGTCGATCCGGAGGAAATGCCGGTTGTTTGCGGTTTCTCCATGATCCAGGGAGAGAAGGAAATCCGCGTGCCCCCGACGTACGAGCGGAGAGTAGAATCTCCCGATCCTCAGATGACTGTTGATTGAACCTCCGCGCACCGCCATGCCGTGGGTTTCGGAAGAAATCACATTGAGGCCCTTGGCTGCGGCGATCTGCCCAAGAACCCGCGTAAGGAAGACTACGCCTTGGCCGCCTCTTCCGCAGAGAATCAATTCCACCATTGTTACGCTCCCTTCGGTTCGACCGCCTGAGAAGGACACACTTGCACGCAAAAACCACAGCCTGCGCAGAGATCTTGGTCGATCTCCATCCTCTTTTCGCCTTTGACGTAGTGGATCGCGGGACACTCCAGGTCCCTCACGCACGACATGCACAGGTCGCACTGCTCAGTGATACGAAACCTTTGCAAAGAGATCTCCACGCCCGGCATTCGCACACAAGGCCGCCTCGTAATGACGACTGAGACGCCCTTGCCCTCGTCAAAGGTGTGCTTGCGGGCACTCTCAAGGGTTTCTTTGAGCGCGGCGTGGTCGTACGGGTCCACCACCTGTACGTGGTCCACCCCACACCCTCGCACGAGGCGTTCCATGTCCACCGCGGTACCTGGCGATCCGTCAGCGAGGCTCGGACTCGCGGGAGTGGGCTGTCCACCGGTCATGGCTGTTGTGCCGTTGTCCATGATCACCAGCACAAAAGATGCGCGGGTGTGGACCGCGTTGATAAGCGCGGGCACTCCTGCATGGTAAAATGTGGAATCGCCGATAGTGGCGACCACTCGGTGCTCGTCTCCGGGGCGGGGGGCCTTTGCAAGTCCGCCCGCCATTCCCACGGATGCTCCCATGCAGAGGCAGGTGTCTACCGCTCCCATGTTGATGCCCAGGGTATAGCAACCGATGTCGCCGGTGTATACAGCGTTCTCGAATGTCTTCCTGATCATGAAGAACGCGGGCCTGTGCGGACATCCTGGACAAAGCGACGGCCGTCGAGGCTTCACTTCGACCGGGGTCCGCTCGAGGGCCGGGATGTCGGCAGCCGAACGAAGCAGATCTTCCACGATTTCCGGCACAAGCTCGCCTTGCGGCGGAACATGGCCAGAAAGCCTCCCGAGTACGGTGCGACGGTCTTTCAGTTGAAGTTCAAGTACCGGATAGGTCTCTTCGATCACCAGGGTTCTCTCGTGCGTATCGACGACCTCCTGCAAGGCCGCTGCGTCGGCAGGGTAGGGTAGGTCGATCTTGTATACGTCCAAACCGGAGAGCCGATCGTCCGCGGCCGCTATGTCCCGCACGTGCGACGATACCGATCCTGATGTGATCACTGCAAGTTCCGCCCTGCCGTCGCCCAACACCAGTCGGGGGCGAGACTCCGGTTCTTCCTGGATGATGGTCTGCAGCTTCTCGTTGAGCTGACCGTGCAGTACGAGACGGTACTTGGGTATCGCAGCCCAGCGAGTCCAATTCCTCGCAAATCGACCCACATCCTTCAACGGCGCCGGATTGCCGAGCCGGATATTCTGCCGGGCGTGGCATACCCTGAGACACGGTCGCAATAACACGGGCAGTTCGTATTTCTCGGAAAGCTCAAACGCTCTAAGAGCCATCGCCAGTGCTTCCTGCGGCGTTCCGGGATCCAGGACGGGGACTTTGGCAAACCATCCGAAGAACCGGCTGTCTTGCTCGGTCTGACTGGAATGCGGCCCGGGGTCGTCGGCCACCACCACCACGAGCCCTCCGCGCACTCCGAGGTATGCCGCACTGAGGAACGGGTCAGACGCGACGTTCAATCCCACCATCTTCATCGCGGCCATCGCGCGATTGCCGGCCAGTGAGGCGCCGTACGCTATCTCGAACGCGACCTTCTCGTTAATGGACCACTCCACATAAATGGGATGGCCGAGTTCTTTTTTCCAACGGACAAGGGACTCGAGAACCTCTGAAGACGGAGTACCCGGGTACGCGGCAGCCACTCCGCAGCCCGCTTCGATCACTCCGCGGGCGATGGCCTCGTTTCCCATGAGAAACCTGACGTCTGAATCGCTGTGAGGAGTCATGCCTTTTTCTATCCAACCTCCCGATTGGAGTCAACCCAGGCTGCGCCGGGCGTAGGATCGGCTGCTGAGGAAAAACAGAGACAGAGGCGGACTTGCGTCACTCTTGATCTGAGCGCTGCCGGATATGGTCACTCACCGGGCCTTTCTTGGGTGAGGCAAATATACCAGGAACAGCCGAAAAACCAACCCCTCCACATGTTCGCGAGTTTTTGCGGTTGTTTCAAGAAGGGAATTCTTCATCCGCTCCCCAAAATGATTGATATGGCATTGAATACTGCGGACCGTCGACACTTGGTATCATCTGTCGCCGGAGCAGTTTGACTTCATCAACTTGTCGGGCTCCTATTTTAGGCAATTGCCATGTCCCTGTTTGACATCGTTCCGTGTATTGCTCTATTCATTCTAACGAAGGGCAACTCTGCTTCGGTGTGATTTCCGCGCTGGACGCCTCTGCAGGAATCGAAATGCTTGTCGGAAGCGGGCCGGCTTTACCGGGGGAAGGACGTCCGGGGTTCCATCCGATTTCTCTCGTTCGTAATGACTTATCCACCATAGGAGTTGTTGTATTGACCGCCTCAGAGCGGGCTCGTAAGGGAGAGGCCCGTGGAACGGAGAATGCCATGTATTTCTGGGATACCAGGGCGCTCGCGGATGAGATGTCGAGGAATGTGCTGCCGCAGCGCGAGAAGATGAAGTACCTCCTCGCATGGACTCTATTCAATACTCTGGCCGTTCAGAACGCGCTTTGGACGGTGGAGACCATCACGTTGTTCACCGGCATAAAAGCGCTTCTCGTCATAGCTGTCAACGTGGTGGGGGTGCTCGCCTGTTATGCCGCGAACCGTCGCGGGGACGACACGGACTTCGTTGAGCGGTTCATCTGCTTGGGTTGGCCGGTTATTTTCAAAATTACCGTTGTCATCTTCATTGTGAGTGCTTTGTTTGTCGCTTTCAGGGTGATACTCGACCTTCCCGCGATACCCTACCTCGAAACGTGGGGACGCGGTTCAAGCCTCCTCGTGTTTCTGCTGACCATCGGCGGTGAAGTGATATATTACCTTTGGTTGATGTCCCTTATTGCGCGAGTGTCGTCTGTTCGAATCGGGGAGTGACAGGGCGCTGGATCAGGTGTCAACGTCCGTTCAGGGCCCTGCCGGGGAGGGAAGCTCCTCGATAAAACGGGCGAATCGATCGAAGTACGCCTCACCTCCCAAGAGGTATGTGTCATTGTGGCCGGCACCCACAAGTGTGACGAATTCCTTCGCGGGCGGGGCTGCGTCGAAAAGCTCCCGGCCGATCCGAATCGGCACGATGTCGTCTCGGTCTCCATGGAAGAATAGGATTGGCGCTTTCACTTTGCGAATCCTGCCGAGCGCGTCAAGCCGCTTTTCCAGTCCTATGCCGGGAACTGGAAACAGGAAGTGCTCACGAGCCATAGCTTTGACGTTCGTAAACGTGGATTCGAGAATTACGCCGTCGCAGGTTCCCTTTGACGCGAGATACACCGCTGCGATACCCCCGAGAGAACGGCCGAAGATGACCAGCTTGATTCGGTCCGCGCTCGCGCGTGCTCGCGCGTATTCGTACGCTGCATCCGCGTCGAGGTAAAAGCCTCGTTCGGTTATTCTTCCTTCACTTCGGCCGTAGCCCCGGTAGTCAAAAATGAATACGCCGATTCCTTTCTCGAGAAGGCGCTGGATGTTGTCCAGTCTGTGGGAAATGTTTCCCGCATTCCCATGACAGAACAGGAGGAGCGGCCTTGTCTTGCCTGCGGGAAAGTGCCATCCGTGGAGACGCACGCGATCGGTTGTTTCCAACCAGACATCTTCGAATTCGAGGCCGAAATCCGCGGGACTGTACCCCAGATTCGGGTCGGGGAAGAATATTTGGCTCTCTATCAGCCGATCCAGCGCATCGCTCGCTAAGCCCATGGATTTCACCGTGCGAGTCTTTGACTCGTCTGAAAGCAATAGGGGGAGGTCTGCGCCATAATAACGGATGTCGTGCAGGCGCTCAAGCCCCTCCCGTGTTCATCATGCCAGCCGGCCTTGCCCGGACAATTCCAGTGATTATTGAAGGTAAAGGGTCCGGACTCAGGCAGGGTCGCGGGCTCGGCCCGGAACCAGGAGGTGATCGTCATGTACAAGTGCCCTGACGGGAAACGAGATATGCTGCCGAATCCCATAAGCATCAACACCGGTTTGACGATGATCGACTTCGAGACAGCGCGTCGGCTTGCCGACAAGAGAGCGCGTGAGATTGCAGCGGGTTCCATGCTCGTGTCATGGTACGACCGCAAGACCGGTAAAGCGTCGCCCCAGACAATCTGCTGTTCTTACGATAAACCGGATTGGCTTGTGTACGCTCTGTCGCGCGGCGCAACGATTGCAGTTGATATTAACGACGAGGAGTACGTGTTCATGTACCACGCGGGAACCTAGCCTCGCTTGGGCGGACGGGGCGAGGAGAGGGGGACGGCAGGCCGCGGCACTTTTGCGTAGTGTTGGAGCGATTCCGTGATCTCGCTTCTTTTGGTGGCCTGGAATCCGCGCGGTTCCGTGCCGTCCCGATATGGAGTTGAGACACGAAGAGACCGGCTTGCCCGACGGAACGCGGCAATTCCGCGCCCAATTACCCTCGACGACCTGTCCGGCGTGGAGGACGTGCAGGTGAGCCGTGGTCCTTGTGCTCTTCAAGTGCTCGAAAGCACTTCGCTGTCCGCTTCGTTTCCTCGACCAGGCGGGATAATCCTCAACGCCACCGGCGTAAAGCGATCCTCGTAGTCGAAGTCTTCGACGGATACAGCTGAAGACGAGAGATCTAGGATGTCGGTCCTGGCGGCGCCGGGTTCGGCGGCTTCAAAGGTGGTTCGTTGTACGGCTGCTATTCGAGGCACGGTTGGTCTCCTTTCGTGCGACTGTCCGGTTCCCGTGGAACGGTACAAACAAAAAGGCCATGGGGTCTGCCCATGGCCTGTGGTTACTTTCCCGTATTCGGTTGGTTATTTATCGAAACAGCTTCACCACCGGGCAGACCTCCACGTCATTATTGCGCCACCACCACCAGTTGTTGCGGTTGATGCTCATGTCGGCCTTCCCGATAAGCTTACATCAGTAGTAACGTCAAAAGGGGGTACGTGTCAAGTCAATTTTCTCGCGACCTTACGCATCATCGGCCGTGATGCTCCTCATCAACAGCATAAAGAGCGGCCCCCAAAGCTCCCGTAATTTGCGGATGGGGAGGTATGACCACGGAAGATGAGGTCTCTTCGCGGATGAGTTCCGCAATAAACGGGTTGTGCTCAATTACACCGCCGGTAAGCACCACAGTGTCCGTGAGCGTGTCCATTTCCATGACCCGCTTTACCACTGACCTGAATACGCCCCGCAGTATTCGATTTACGGGGTGGCCGGCCTTGATCTTTTCGAGCACTTCGGTCGCAGAGAACACCGTGCAGTAGCTGCCGAGAGAGACCTCGCCGTCGGCCGCGCGGGCCATCCGGTCGAGATCTTCCAGAGGCAGACGCAGCCGCAACGCCATCTCCTCGAGAAACGCACCAGTTCCCGCCGCACACTTGCGGTTCATCTTGAAGCTCACGCGCCGCCCCGTTGCGTCAAGCTTAATGATCTTATTGTCCTGGCCACCGATGTCAACTACGGTGATGGGGCCCGCAAAGAAATGGAGGCATCCGCGGCCATGGCATGAGATCTCCGTGAGGGTCCCGGTCGCGAAAGGGACGCTCTTTCGTCCATATCCGGTGGAAACAACGCGGCCCACCTGGGCCGAGTCAATACCGGCCTGCTCGAGAGCCCGCGTCCACGCTTCTTTCGACGCGGCCTCGAAGTCCGTTCCGGAATAGACTACCGCGCTTCCGAGGATTTCGTCCCTTCGGTTCACAATGACAACTTTGGTGGTGCAGGAGCCTACGTCAACTCCGCCACCGAATCGTTCGTCCACGGGTCGTCCTGTGTGTCCCAATCAGCCCCTCTCGTCGAGCTGTTCGATAAAGGCTTCGATATTTGTCCGGGCTTGTTCTTCGGAATAGCACCGAAGGTCGTTGAGGTCGCCATTAATTACCAGCGACGGAATCCCGAGACGGGCGGCCATTCTTTGCGGCAGGCCGTAACGATTATTGGAGTTGTTGGGGCACGTCTTCGCGTCGTGGAAGATGATCCCATCCACGGAGAAGTCGCGTATCCACTCATTCATATAGGCTTCTTTGTACGATTCGTCCCGCACGATAAACAACTCAATATAAGCACGCGCCATCGACTCGAACGGCGTTGCCGGATCAAACGCATCAAATATCCAGCTATTACAGTACGTGGACGCGACGACATTTGTCCTCAGCGCGCTGAATTGCTCACTCAAATCCTTAAGTTTACCCCAAATCGGCATACCGTCCCAGTACAGGCGGTGGCGCTCCCCTTCGACTGCCGCAACACCCTGATTCACTCGTTCGGCGAGTTCCGTGATGAGGAGTTTGTAGTAATCGATCGCCTCCGGCAAACCCCGCAGCACCACAGCGGGGGCCATGTGGATCGTGGCGTCGAAGAATGTGAGGGGCGCCGGCTTGGTCGCGCCGAATTCGAGCACCTGCCGCCACAGCTTCGTACACTCGAGGGATAGTCGGACCGTTTCCCTCAGTCGGTCAATATCGAACTTAACGCCGGAAATCTCTTCCAGCGTCGGGATCATGGCCTTCATCTGCGCGACCAGATCGGCTACATGCCACTCCTGAACAGCCTTGACCCCTCGGTGAGTATGAAGTCCCACCAGCGGCACGTTCCACTCACGCGCATAAAAGGAGAACCAATCCTGAACGTCGCGGCACTGGTTAGTGTTGTACACCAGCACATCGGCCTTGGGGATCGTCTCCAAGCCGTATGACTTGGTGAGCGGGGTCCGGTGGCTCAGATACGCCCCGACATCAGCAGTGAGGTATGAGCAGATGTCCGGTGAGTAGCCGATGGAATTCGCTACAGGTATGAAATCCGTTGCCATTCGCGTGGCACCGATGAGCGCTGCGTGATTCTCAGGGAAGTATACTCGGAATCCCATGGCGTGAAGCAGCTCCGCGGGCCCCACCGAGGTGCACCACGCGACCTTGGGCGTGCCCTCTTTCACGGCTCGGTCAAGTGAATGAAAGTGCTCCGCCATAAGCGACTTCATTTGGGCGACAGCCTTAATGGTCTTGCGCGCGGTTTTGGGCTGCTCTGTCATCAGCGTCTCCGAGTGATACATGGAAAATGTCTGAGGGGGCGCCCAGGAGGGCCGACCTCGCGACCGACGGAATCGTCAGTCAAGTGCAATGGGTGCGATAGGGAAGTGCAGAAGCGGGTGGTGCTCGGAGCGAGAGTCGAACTCGCACACCCTTGCGGGCGGTGGATTTTGAGTCCACTGCGTCTACCGATTCCGCCATCCGAGCACCGGTCCTCGGCGCACATCACCACGTGCGGTCCCAGGCACATTCAGTATAGCGCCGCCGAACCCCGGAATCAACTGCTAAGATCCCACCAGAATCCACGGACTGGTTTTGCCGGGGTACCGGTATGGCCCCTCGATAGGCCCAGATGACCGGCTGACGGCAAGAGGTGGACCTCAAAAACAGGGTCCGGTGGCACGCCCTCAGCAAACGTATGTGTCGCCCCCTGATTCGGGCCTGTTTTCGAGGGAGCTATCCCCCCGGCTCGTCTCAACCCCCTCCAAGCGCCACTTTCCTCCCCCCCTGTGGCTGACGTCAGCCCGAATCGCACAGGCATGCCATCCTCCTTCGTGCTTCAAAGACCAACTCGTTGGACGGATGCCCCCCGGCCAGTCGAACGAAGAGCCGCCGGCCGTGCTCCAGCACCCGGCCAGGCAGCCTGATCAGCCGGAAGCGTATCGCCTTGAGGCGGCCTCTCACCCAGCTCTCCCCCAGCACCAGCCGCTTCATGGCCCAATTGACGTTGAACGCAACAATCATGATCTGCCGCCATGCGGCATTGACCCCGAAGAGATGGGAGGGAAGCTTTCCTCCAGCCAGATCCTCCTTCATCACCGCATGTGCCTCTTCGCTCTTGCCGCAGCGGCCTCGATACCACCAGATCACCTCATCTCCCCCCATCCGACTGTTCATCACTATGCCCGTTACCTTGTACCTTACCGCTCCCCAATCCATGATGGGAAACGGCAGGGTCATCTGATCCTCCATGCCCGGCAGAGCCGGTTGTTCAACGGGCTCACGGATCGCCGGATACCGATAGGTGGGACCATCTTTTTTGTGTCCCACCCAGTTCGGAACAAAGCAAACCTCGGCGTACTGCTGACCCGTGTCCAACAGCTCACCCTTTTCGTGCCGGTACAGCGTCTGCCAGTCCGCTTCGGGGACTTCCCGCACCCCATTGTTGAACTCCTCCGTCACATCAATGCCCACCGCAAACTCGATGATCCCGAAACGCCCGCTCTTCCCCTCAGCGCAATACTTCAACCTGAATTTTGCGTTTGGTTTTTCTCCCCTCGGTCGGGTGCCAACCTTGTTGATTTTGAGACGGTCATGGCAGCGGGTTGTTCAGGATGAT
>JAIWNO010000236.1 GCA_020216785.1 Desulfomonile sp. | reverse complement strand
GCGCCAGCCCGGCAAACACCACAGCTCGCCCAAAATCATGCCGCCGCGCTTCACACGCCGACCGGAAGACTACGAAAGGGAAAAACTATAGAAAAGGCCCTGGGCAATAATAATTACGCAAGGGATGAGAAATCGTAGTCTAGAAGGAAATCAGCTCGATGAGGTCTTCTCGTGAGAAGTGTTTGAGAATGGACTTATCGTCTTCTCTGACTACCGAGTCCATGAGGCGGCGTTTCTTGGAGATGATCGCGTCGATCTTCTCTTCGAGAGTGTTTTCCGTAATGAGCTTGAACACCTGAACACCGCGGCGTTGTCCGATCCGGTGGACTCGATCGGTCGCCTGTTCTTCTCGGGCAGAGTTCCACCACCGGTCGTAGTGGATCACCACTGAGGCCGCAGTCAGGTCGATCCCCAGGCCGGATGCTCGCAGCGATGCGCTGAAAACCATGCAGTGGGGGTCCGTATTGAAGCGACTGACCTGTTCCCCGCGATTCCTTGTGTGCCCCTTGATAGTTGCAAAAGCGATCCCCGTGTCGTTAAGATAAGACTCAATCAGCGCGAGCATTTTCACGTACTGGCTGAACACGGCCACTTTCTGGCCGGACCCGAGGCTTTCCTGGAGCAGCTCCAGAAACAAATCCCATTTGCCGGATTCGTATGCACGGTAATCTTTCGTTTCGCCCTCGATAAGAGCGGGATGATCGCAGATCTGCTTGAGATAGTTGAGCACCGCGAACACGTGCATGTAGGGAACTTTGTTATCCGGGTCTTTGAGCTGCGCGACAAGCTCCTTACCCTGGTTCTCTGCCACGTCCCGATAGAACCGCAGTTGGTCTGCACTGAGCGTGCAACGACGCACGTCCTCAATTTTAGGTGGCAGCTCCTTGAGCACTTGGTCCTTGGTTCGCCTCAAGGTGAATGGATGGATGACTCGAATAAGCTTCCCCTCGGAGTCCTTGTCGTCTTCCTCCTCGATCGGCCGGCGGAAGTGGCGCTCGAAGAGGGCGTCCGTCATGAGGTACCCCGGCAGGATCACGTCAAAAAGAGCCTTGAGGTCAGTGAGGGTATTCTCGATAGGCGTGCCCGTCAGACCAACAGTGCACACAGCATCAAGGGTCTTTACCGCAGCGTACGTCTTTGTGGACTTGTTCTTAACCGCCTGGATCTCGTCGAGCACCAGCAATTCGAACCGATATTCTGAGAAGATCTCGACGTCCCTCAGGGCAATCCCGTACGAAGTAATAATGAGGCGGTGCTGATCGAACGCCTCTTGGAAGGAACGGTCGGTGCCGTGGTACACGTACGGGTCAAGGTAGGGGCAGTATTCGAGCACCTTTTCCTTCCAGTGGCTCAGGACGGTTGTTGGACACACCACCAGGAAACGCATCTGCAAAGCCCTATCCTCAAAGCGCTGAAGAATAGCCGTCATGAGCGCCATGATCTGGTGGGTTTTTCCAAGACCCATGTCGTCGCACAAAAGCCCTGAAAATCCATTTTCATACAAGAACCACAACCAACCTAGCCCGTTCTTTTGGTATCGGCGCAGCTTGCCCTTCATGTCGGTGATGGACGGGATCAAAGAGGGCGGCTTCAGCGTCTCCAGCTTTTCAGACCATTCTTTGAGCCTGGCTGAAGCGAAATGCCGTTCCAGACGCTCATGGAGCGCAAGAAACCGAAGATACTCCGCGCGACCGATGGTGAGCGTCCCGTTTTCATCGACGACGCGCTCGTCGAGTGCGTCCATCCAGCTGAATTCCGGCGATTGCGTATCTACCCAGATATCCCCACGCACCAGGAATCGCGTTTTGCCCCTGCGTGCCTGGAAAATCTCACGGAAAGACAGGGAGAAGTCTCCGAAACTGTAGCTCAGGTCAAGCGCCACCGACTCGTCGGTTGTCTCTTTATGCTTCACAGTAACCTTGGCGTACCGATCAACGGTTTTGCGCCTGAAAAGGGCTTCGTCGGCAAACACGCCCGGTTCTTGCTTGAGCAGCTCACCATACTCCTCGAGGAACCCGGTAATCTTCTCCGGAGGGACGATGGTTCTTTTTTGGGCTGAAAAGTACTCGGCAGGCAGTCCGCCGGTGTTCACGGAGATTTTGAAGAAACCCCATTCGGGAAAGAAATAGTAGCTGCTGAACAGCTGCTTCTCGAACCGTGTCCGGTCGAGGTATGCGTCTTCAGGTTCAGCGTCCGGGTCGGGATTCTCCACGACAGGAGTGATCACGAGAGCGGACGATTCGGCAAGATCTATGCGGTATCCCGTCTTGAGGGGTTTAGGATGAATGAACAGGTCGGTTCCGACAACACCTCGCTTGTCGGCAAGGTCTATCACCGTGCCGATTTGCGGCCGCGGTGGAACGAGACGCAGGATAACATTCTCGTCATCGTCGAGCCCTTCGACGACAAGCTCGTCTTTGTGCTCGAGAAAACTGAAATGGAAACTGCCTCCCTCGCGGCCGGACATAATGAAAGCAATCTTGGCGATCTTGTGCCAGTAGCTCTCTTCATGGTGCTGGAGGGTTGATTTGTAGCCTCGGCGGTTCAGATCCTCTTCGGATTCGGTGTGGCTCCACGGACGGCGCCTGAGCGACGGCACGTTGGGGTGCTTCAACTTGCGCCCGTACATACGTTTGAACATTGTGGCGTCGATGTCTCGCCGGATGAGGTCGAAGAACTCGAAGAGGTATTCCTCAACAAGGCGCTCTCCCGGCATAAATGCGAGGACCTCCCTGGAAGACCTGTCCGTAAAGCTGATTCTGAGCCCTTCTCCTCCATGATTTACGTGCGCCCGGAAGCCCAACGTCGAGTCGCCGAAGTGCTTGTATCCAAACCAGCCGATATCGTTCCAGAAGCTGTCCTGGAAGTCCTCACCGAGTGTACGGAGACGACCGGTTTCTTCATCAGGCCGCAGTATATACCGGACGAACGAGACAATATGGTGGCAGTACGTTCGCGTATTGGAGCGAAAGCAGCTGCATGTTGCACGGGTAAGAAGTTTGGTCTCGGGGTGAAGCGCAATATGGACGCTGACCCCCAGCGAGGAGGCTGGATCAGGAATGAGGCCGAAATATGATTCTCTTCCGAAGTTAATATGCGAAATTCGCGAGACTTGGGCGAGGGCGAGGCCTTTTTCGAGAACCTGTGTTTCAAATTGTGACGAAATGTCGTCAGGGAGCGCCCCCCCCTCACCGACGGCGGATACGGGCCTCCTGAATTGTATCACCTTTCCAAACACTTAATTCTCCTGCAACGGCCCCTTCTGCCCATAGTCCACGGGGCGTGGGTATCACACCAATTCCGGCTTGTCAATCCTAAAAATAAATCGAGATAATCCTGGCAACAGATTTTAACCAAAAAAATATTCGGATGAAATTAACTCTATAGTGAACATTAAGTCCAGCCTGAAAAGACTTCGCGAAAATCACTTAATTTTTTTCCGCCTTGTGTCCTGGACATTTTCCTTTACAATCGAAAGAGCCGTGGATAGGATCGCCCACATTCTTCCGGCCGGAACCGCGCGCGATGAGAATAAAACGGCTTGAAATCAAGGGATTCAAAAGCTTTCCCGACAAAACAGTCCTGGAACTGAAGCCCGGTATCACCGCCATCGTCGGACCCAACGGGTGCGGTAAGAGCAACGTCTTCGAGGCCATACGTTGGGTGATGGGAGAGCAGAGCGCCCGTGTTCTGCGCGGCAAGAAAATGGAAGACGTGATCTTCAATGGGTCCGACTCGCGCAAGCCCGTAGGCATGGGCGAGGTGCGCCTGGTTCTTTCCAATGATGGCGGCTCGTTTTCCGGCTCCATGGCCGACTATGACGAGGTCATGATTTCCCGTCGGCTCTTCAGGGGTGGTGAATCCCAGTACGAGATCAACGGCATTCCTTGCCGCCTTTCCGATGTAACCGACTTCTTTCTGGACACCGGTGTTGGACGGAACTCGTATGCAGTGATCGAGCAGGGGCGGGTGGATATGGTGGTTGCCTCCAGACCGGAGGATCGCCGAGTCCTTATCGAAGAGGCAGCCGGAATCAACCGCTACAAGGCCCGTCGAGAGGCCGCGATTAAAAAGCTCGAACAAACCAATCAAAATCTGCTCCGAATTTCTGATGTAATCCGCGAGGTCAGACGCCAAGGTGCTTCACTAAAACGGCAGGCGTCGCAGGCTGAACGGTACCGCAAGCTGAGCGAGCGCCACCGATCGTTGGACATCGCGTTTCATGCGCACCGCTGCGCGCGGCAGACCGAAGAACATAGTCGAATCGGGGCTGAACTTGAGCGGAATCGAACGCTATTCCTCGAAAAGCAAGCTCGTTTCGCGTCGATTCAGGCCGAACTCGAACAAGTGCGCCTGAAGGCTCTCGATGCCGAGAAAGCGCTTTCCGACCTGCTGGAATCTCACCACAAGGTTGATCTGGAACTCGCGGCCGTGCGCGGGAGTGTGGAACGCGATCGAGCGGCACTCGTACGGCTTGCCGAATCACGCGAGCGAGATTCCGGCGAGCGTACCTCACTTGAAAGTCAACTTCACGAATCACGCGAACGGCGATCAGCGCTCGAAACCCAAATCGCAGCACTGCTGACAGAATTGCATGCAGCTCAGGAAGAACTGCGCTTGGCCGGAGAGAAGAAGTGCTCGCTCGATCGCACGCTGGGGGAGCAACGAGAGCTATGGGAGCGCCTCAAAGACGAGGTTTTTCGGACGCTCCAGGAAGCAGCGTCGGAACGCAATGCCCGCGAGCAACTTAACCGCCGTGCAGCAGAGATCAAAGGACGGCTTGAGCGCATCGGACGCGAAGCTGATGAAGTTGCGCGAGCCGTTGCGTTGGAACGCACCCGCCGCGAGGAATTGTTGCAGAAATCCGCGGAGATCACTCAGCGCATGAAAGATGAAGCCGGCAACAAGGAGCGTCTCAGTGCTGAACGTGTGGAACTCCAGCACGCAATTGAGTTGTTAAGGGAACGCTCGGCCACATACGAGCGGGAAGTTACGGCAGCCAGGGCTCGGCGGGAATCACTCGAGGAATTGCAGCAGAGCTACAGCTCGTACGACGATGGCGTCCGTTTTCTGATGCAGGATCGAGTATCCGCAGCGGAAAAGGGATTGCTGGGACCATTGGCCGAGTTACTTGACGTGCCCGAGAAGTACCAAAAAGCTGTCATAGCTGCATTGGGAGATCGGCTCGGCTATGTGGTGGTAGATTCCCCGCGTGCGGGTGCCGCGGCAGCAGACTTACTGAGAGAGGCTGAAGCCGGCCGGAGTACTTTCATTCCGCGTTCGCCTCGTACCGGCCACGAGCACTCTTCAACCGATGGGATCGACGGACTGGTTCAGCTCAAAGATGTCGCACGGTTGCCCGAAGGGTTGGAGGACCTCGAGGATTTCCTTCTCGGCCGAAGCGTTGTAGTCGAAGACATGCGGAGCGCGCTTGAAATCTGGGAGAAAAACGGCATCTCCGTAGATCTGGCAACACTTTCGGGCGAGCTGGTGAATCGGCACGGCGAAATCACGGGCGGATCCGGCAGCCGCGCAGGAGAAGAGGTTTTTGAGAAGCGCCGCGAGATCGCTCGACTTGGTGGAGAGATTGATCATCTTAACAGACAAATCTCCGACGTAAGGGCCGAGCTCGCACGGCATGAGGACCGGCTGCGTGAGTGTGTGGAAGCCGTAAGCCGCGCGGACGCGGCCCTGAACAATCTGCGTGTCGCAGAAACGGCCCTGCGCAAGGACTTGGAGCGAGTGGGCAGCCAAATCGCCGACTTTGAGCGGCGCCTCTCAGTGCTTGCTCTCGAAAAGGATCGTCTCGATAAGGAAATCGAGAGCCAATCCAGCCAAGTCCGCAGCACTGAAGAAAATATTGCCCGCCTGGGGACCCGTCACGCCGAACTGGAAAGGCTGCGTGAAGAGGCGCGCCGTGGAATAGACGCGTGCTCGGTCGCCCGGGAAGAAGAGTCACGCCACTACGGCGAAACCCGCGTTCACGTGGCGCAGATGGAAGAGCGCCACCAAGCGCTTGAGAGGGAGCGCCGCACTTTGGACGCTGTTGTGGAGCAGATTTCTGCGCGAATGAAATCGCTCAGCGAACGACTGGAGCACTACGCTGACGACGAGAAGCGACTGCACGGCCGGATCGAAGATGCTTCGCTCCAAGAACGCCGCCTCATGACCGAGCACGCGGACCAAGCCCGGCGGATCGAAGGGCTCAAGAACGATTCCACCGAACTTGCTGCTCGACTCATGCATCTGGAAGCCGCTGCCGCCGCGGAGGGCAAGGCGCTGGCCGAAGTCCGGGAGAGGGTCCACTCACTGGAAATGGAATCGGTCAGAGTGGAGCAGGTACTCGAGGGACTCGTGGAGAAAATCATCGACCGGTACCGCGTCGATCCGCGGACTGTCGCCGTGGAAGACGATCCCCCCAACGAGCAGGAGATCGGAGAACTCAGGAGCAAGCTCGACGCGATGGGTGAAGTGAACCTTGCGGCCATCGCGGAGAGCCGTCTCATGGAAGAGCGGCTTACGTTCCTCACTGAGCAGGAAAGCGACCTGCGAAGTGCGGTAGAATCGCTCTATGCTACGATCAATCGTATCAACAAGACCACCAAGGAGCGATTCCGCGCGGCCTTTGACAGCATTAACGAGAAATTCCAGGAAATTTTCCCGTTTCTCTTCAGGGGCGGTGAAGCGAGGCTCGTGCTCACCGATGAAGACAACCTTCTCGAGACTGGCGTAGACATCATGGCACGTCCGCCCGGCAAGCGGGTCCGGAATATGGACCTCCTCTCGGGCGGTGAAAAGGCGCTAACCGCTGTTGCGCTCATCTTCTCGATTTTTCTGACGCGGCCATCCCCGTTCTGTCTCCTGGACGAAGTGGACGCGCCGCTGGATGATTCAAACATCCTTCGCTTCAATGAAATGCTGCGCAGACTGGCGGATCAGACGCAGTTCCTGGTGATTACCCACAATAAGCGGAGTATGGAAACAGCGGATACGCTGTACGGCGTCACGATGGAAGAGGCAGGCGTTTCAACAGTCGTGTCGGTAGAATTCGTCTGATGCCGCTCGGATGGTCCTCTTTAACCTCGGCCTCGTTTCCGCAAGCCCTCGCCGATCACCACAACGAGGTACGCGACAGCGCAGATCATGATGGTGGTCGCGCCCGTGGGATAGTTTGGCTCGTAACTCACCACAAGCCCTGCGGTTGTAAAAACCATACTGAGCATGGCGGAGAGAGCCATCATCTGCCAGAGGCTCCGGGAAAAGAACCCGGCAATTGCAACGGGCAGTGTCAGGAGCGCGATCACCATGACGATGCCGACAACCGTCACAAGCACTACCACGGTCAGCGCGGTCAGGCAGAGGAGCGCGAGGTAGAACACTTCCACCCTGAGCCCCGCCACGCGAGCGAACTCGTCATCGAAGCACACCGCAAGAAACCGGTTGTAGAAAAGCACTCCAGCGACTACCACCAGCAGGTCCAATCCGGCCATGAGCCACAAGTCGTGTTCCGTCACCAAGAGGATGTTCCCAAAGAGGTAGCTCATCAGGTCCGTGCTGTAACCGGGTGTTCGTGCGATAAACAGAATCCCCACCGCCATGCCGACCGCCCACAACGCGCCGATGATCGTGTCTTCCCGCTCCTTGGTCCACAGGCTCACCACACCGATGATAATCGCCGTCACCAGAGCGGCTGCGACAGCCCCATAGAGCGGACTTACCCACTCCCATCCGTGTACTGTCCGGAAAAAGAGCGCAGAGCCCATACCGGCCAGGACGCTATGGGCTATCCCGTCGGCGATGAAGGAAATCCGCCTCACCACCACATACGTTCCAATGATGCCGCAGGCAACGCTGGCCAGCACACCGGTCACCAATGCGTACTGGAGGAAATTGAAGCGGGCAAGATCGTTTAGGAAGTTATACACTTGAAGATATCCCCTCCGTTGCTCCGGTCATGGAGTACCATCTTCATCTCCGATCCGTATACCCGGCTTATGATTTCGCCGGTGATGTCGCTCGTGGCATGGGTCACCACTGAGCGCTTGACGCAAACCACTTTGTGCACAAGTTGCGAGACAAACCCCAAATCGTGCGACACGAGGACTACCGTCATCTTGCGCGCAAACCCGCGGATAAGTTCGTAGAACTCGCCTTCGATCGCCACATCGAGACCAGCGGTCGGCTCGTCGAGAAGAAGCAGCCTAGGATTTGGAGCCAGGGCGCGGGCGATAAGCACCCGCTGACGCTGGCCTCCCGACAATGCGGAGAAGTGCTTCCGCCGAAGGTCCCACACATGCAGCGTCCGCAGCGCCTCTTCCGCGGCGATCCGGTCAGCTTTCGTATACGGCCCGAACGGGCGGGTGAGTCCGAGACGCCCCATGAGCACCACATCCATAACCGATACAGGAAACTGCGGGTCCAGGTGCGCGTGTTGCGGCATGTACCCGATGAGCGGCCGCGCGTCTTGCGGCCGCTTGCCAAATATTCGCACCGTACCCTTGGTCGGGTGCAGCAAACCGAGCATCAGTTTAAGGAGGGTGGTTTTGCCGCCCCCATTCGGGCCTACAAATGAGACAAGCTCCTGTTCATGGATCGCGAGATTCACGTCCTCTAGGACGAGATGCCCGTCGTACGAAAAGGACAGATCTTCCATGATGATGACGGGATCCGACATTTGCATGAGCCCTCAATTATTCGGTTCACGATCGGTTTGTTTTTCCAGCCGCCTGATTGCCGCCGAAATTTTTGCCGCGATGTCTTCCATATTCTTAAGGTAATCCTTCGCCAAATCATCCAGCGGCACGACCGCGCCGTCGATCTCCTTTGCGAGCGCCTGAGCGGTCTTAGCTGAAAATTGCGGCTGCACGAAGATCACTTTGACTCCTTCCTTTCGCGCACGCGTAATAAGTTGAGCCAGATGCCGTGCACCCGGCTCTTTTCCGCCGGTCTCTACAGGTACCTGCTTGAGCCCGTATCGATCCGCGAAGTATCCGAACGCCGGGTGATATACGTAGAATGCCTTGCCTTTCAGTGGAGTAAGTGCCTCGGAGAGCTTGGCATCAAGTCGATCCAGATCCTGTTGGAAGGCTGCGAGGTTTTCCCGGTAATCTTCTGCATGGGCAGGATCAATGGCAGCCAACGCCTCACAGATCGTCGCTGCCTGAGTCTTCGCCAGCACAGGGTCGAGCCACACATGTGGATCAGCGGCTTCCTTTCGGTGGCTGTGTCCGGTCTTTTTGCCGTGCTCGTGTCCCTTGCCCGGCTTGTGGTTGTGCACCTCGGCTTCGGTTTCTTCTTCGGTCATCTCGCGTAGGGGAATTCCTTTGGTTGTGTCCACCACGGTGAGATTCTTGAATGACGCCCCAATCTTCTTCACCAGAGCCCGCTCAAATGGCATACCGACTGTGAAGAGCAAGCGGGCCGAAGCCAGAGCGGCTATTTCCTTCGACGTCGGGTCGTATTCGTGGGGCTCCCGGCCTGGGCCGACGAGGACCCCAACTTCCACGCGGTCTCCCCCGATTCGCTCGACGAAATAGGCATAGGGTACGATACCCACAAAGACCTTGATCTTATCGTCCGCTCTTGCGGAGTGACAAAACGCGGTCGCTACCGCGACAACAACGAACAAGCCCACTGCGCACCCGCGCGCTGCTGCATGCATTAACTCTTCCTCCGGGACAGAGATCTGCTCTCCGTGAAGAAACACACCAATAGGGCCGGTTACCGATCTTCTGCCGACCCGTGTGAGCGGTCGCAAACGAGATGCAACGCGTGACAATCCTCGCACTCCTGAATCGAATGATCCCTGGTGAATTGTTTCCAGTGTTCTTTCTGATGGGGCGAGAAAATCCCGGTGCCTTTGCACAGAGGACACACGCTGTCCAATGCAGTGAGAATGGCGTTGCGGATGAATTCCGAGCGGTTGGGTACGCCTTTCATGGCGTCTTTGAGCGATTCCGGGACCTTGAAGGTGATGATTTCGTGCTTTTCGGAAGGCATGGTGAATTCCTCTTAGCCAGTGAGCGCGAATAGTATTACAAGGTATTACACACCTGTCAATAGCCCATGAACGATGTTCGTAAGCCTTTAGGTGGGATGAGAGATCCAGGCGGGGATGCCATTGCGAGCGTAGCGAAGCAATCTCCCCCTTTGGCAAAAGGAGCTTGCGTCGTCCTTGCACTCGCCGCAATAACGCGGTTGAGAGGGTGGTGTCGCAGAAAACTGAACAGATGGAGCGGGATTGACTTTATCTTGACAAAAGATCAAGAAAGATATATAGGTTGCCTCGAATATATAATGTAGATTTGCTGGTTATGTGAATAACATGACTACGTCAATAATTAAAAAGCTTCTTGTCGTCACATGGCTCACCCTTCTCTCCTTCATGCTCCTGGCAAACGTCCACGCATGGGAAGTTCCCTCATATCTTCGACTTACCTCCGGCGCACGCCTCTGGTTCACCAACCTCAACGGGGACCTCATCCAGCCCGACCGGACCAAGATCGGGATAACAGACAATCTCGGGGTCGCTAAGGATCGCCTCACTTGGGAATACTCCTTAATCGGCAGGGTGGAGAACATTCATGTGGTGCGGTTGAAGTTTGAGTTGCCCAGCATGTACGATCAGGCGGCCAACGACTCGAGGCTCAAGATTTATGATGGCCGTCTCGGGTACGACCTGGACTTCTACATGTCGCCTCAGGCGCTGTTCGGACTGAATGCAGACATGGACGTGTTCAACATCCAAAGCGTCGTGAACAATGTCAAGGTAGGCGCCTCCACGTTCAACTACACTGAAAACCGTACACGGGTTATCCCGTCCCTTGGGCTGCACGGAAGCTTTTACCCTATTCTTCAGGGGATCGCGCTCCG
>JAIWNO010000235.1 GCA_020216785.1 Desulfomonile sp. | reverse complement strand
GCCGAACATCTCAGCGAGAGTCAATTGGTGGGACTACGAGTCTCTCAAGACGTGGGACTGGGAAGTGAGCACCGCTGTGGACATTCCCGTCAATCCATTGTGGACCTGGAGTATGAACGGCGGGTACCGAATGTGGTATGTCAAGACAAAACGAGACCATGATCAGGTCGATATGACCCGCGGCGGCTTCTTTGTGGAGACCTCAGTGCGCTTCTGACGTGACCGCAACAATTGTCCCCAGTGTGATCGTTCGCCCTTCTCCCTAATCGCGTCAGACCATCGGCACGAATCGCTCTTCAACAGCCTTCAGCAGGCGCTCCAGAATATCCCCCGCGCTTCCAAGAAGAAGGATGTCGGTCACTTGTTCGTGGAGAGCGGAAGGTTCCCGATTCACTTCAACAACCGTAGCAGGGGGTGCCTTCAGCTTTACGGTAAGGGGAATCTGCGCGGCAGGAAAGACTTGCAGAGAGGTGCCCACCACGAGGAGGACGTCGCACTTGTGCGACTGCACTTGGGAGACCGCCAGCGCGCGGGAGGGAATGGCCTCGCCGAAGAAAACCGCGTCCGGCTTGAGCAGACCGCCGCATTTGGGGCACCGCGGCGTGTCTTGTCCTCCGTTGGAAATGCGTTCCTCCACGTCTTCAATCGGTTCCCTGTTGCGGCATTTCATACACGCGGCGCGTAAGAGATTGCCGTGGAACTCAACCACTTCGCAAGAGCCGGCCTTCTGGTGAAGATTGTCCACGTTTTGGGTAATGATGCACTTGATTAACCCCAGTTTTTCCATCTTCGCCAGAGCGTGATGCGCGGGGTTCGGCTCTGCCGCGCCGATGTTGAAGTCACCGGACGCCTTCATCTCCAGGTGAAGGCGCCAGAAACGGCCCGGGTTTTGAAGGAAACGGTCGATGGAGAATTCGGCGGGATCGATGCGCTCCCACAGACCGCCGGGGCTCCTGAAGTCGGGAATGCCGGACTCAGTGCTGATCCCGGCTCCTGTAAGCGCCACTGCGTTCCGTGAGCGCACAATGAGTTCGGCTGCTTTGGTGATCAACTCGTCCATGGGCTCTCCTCAATAATTCCATCATACCGATGAGATCGCTCTTAGGCAATCGAATTTATTCCCGCCGCGCTGGTGTTTTCTGCCGCTTGTGCGCCTCGCTCCGTTTATCCTTGACAGGGCCTGGAAATGGAGACATTGTACAAACCAAGTATTGAATTGAGCATTCTGAATCTTTAGGCTTTTTTGTGCATCATACTCATGAGGGACGCAGACCAGGAAGATCGTACAGCGATAAAGAAAGTCCTTGCTGGTGATTTTGGCGCCTTCGAGGCCTTGGTTGAGAAATACCAAGGACGGATTTACCGGCACTTGCGAAAAATGGTAAAGGATAACCATGTTGCAGAGGACCTGCTCCAAGAAACCTTTCTCAACGCCTACCGCGGTTTGAGGAAATTCGAAGGAGGATCGTCGTTCTCCACATGGCTGTTCAGAATCGCAACGAACAACGCTCTGATGTTCTTGAGGAAACACCGACCCCAGAGCATCGAGTACGACGACGAGATACGAAGCGACCCTTCGCTCGCGTTCATGACAAGCTCACCGGAGTTTGCCGATACTCCTCTGGAGGTGCTCCTCTCGCAAGAAGGACGATCGAAGATTGAGGAAGCCATCGAAGCTCTACCGACGCTTTACAGATCGGTACTCATTCTGAGGGACGTTGAAGGTTTTTCGCTGTCGGAGGTGGCCGATATCGTGAATTCTTCAGTCCCCGCGGTAAAATCGCGGCTGCACCGTGCCCGGAACGCGGTTCGCGAAACACTGATGGGATATTATATTGAAAAGGAACTCTCAACATCGCGGGGAGCTTCATGACTACGCTCAAGGGGTGCAAGGAATTCTGCCAACGACTTTCCGAATATCTCGACGGAGAGATCGGTGAGCACGAGTGCCGGCTCATTGAGGCGCACCTTGCGGAGTGTCCGCCATGCGCTTTGGTGTACCGGTCCCTCTGTACCACGGTGGAGGTATGCAATAAGGGTGTGTCGTGCGAAATCCCGGATGATGTGAGGCAGCGACTTTTGCAATTCCTTCGGGAACATTGTGACCCAGGGTACGCTGCAAAAACGTAGTAATTTAGAGGAGACCGGACATGGGCGAATCGAAAAACCTCGAGATCGTAGGCGATCAGGACTTTGACGAAAAGATCCTTAATTCTACAATTCCCGCTCTCGTCGATTTCTGGGCCGCGTGGTGCGGCCCTTGCCGGACGGTGGGTCCCATTGTAGAGGAGTTGGCGGACGAGTACGCGGGCAAAGTGAAGATTGCCAAGCTGAACGTCGAGGACAACCGAGAAACCCCCACCCGTTATGGTGTGCGAGGTATTCCCACGCTGATGCTTTTCAAGAACGGCCAGATGGTCGATCAGATTGTCGGCGCGGTTCCCAAGGGACGGATCAAGGAGTTGATCGACAAGGTGTGCTGAGATGCCTGAAGATCTTATAATTGTCGGGGGCGGACCGGCAGGTCTCACGGCCGGTATGTACGCAGCGCGAGCACGACTTCCGGTCCGGCTGCTCGAGGGTGGAGTTTCAGGCGGGCAATTAAACAACACCGCAGTGGTGGAGAACTACCCCGGCGTAGAATCTATTGCCGGCTATGAACTGGCGAGCCTCATGGAGAGACAGGCGCTCAAGTTCGGTCTTGAGATTGACCGGGAGCGGGCCGTTGGGTTGGCTGCGACCCGGGGCGGCTTCACCGTAGAGACCGAATCCGGGAGAGCATATCACGGCCGTGCTGTGATCCTGGCGCTTGGTGCGACACCCGTCAAGCTCGGTATCCCCGGTGAGACGGATTACTCGGGAAAAGGCGTGAGCTATTGTGCAGTTTGCGACGGCCCGTTCTTCCGTGATCAAGAAATCGCCGTAATTGGAGGTGGGGACTCCGCTGTCGAGGAAGCGGTCTATCTGACGCGCTTTGCCAAGAAGGTTCACATTATTCACCGGCGAGACGAGTTCCGCGCAGCGAAAGAGATACAGGAAAAGGCGCTTCAGGAACCCAAGATCGAAGTCCACTGGAGCTATGTCCCCGTTGCGATCCTCGGTAATGACGGCACTGAGGCCCTCCGGATACAGTCGGTTAAGGATGGTTCGGAGCAGGACCTCCCCGTCGCCGGCGTGTTCTTCTACGTCGGACTCAAGCCGATGCTGATCGATGGTGTTCGGGAACTCGCCAAAACGGACGATCGTGGCTTCATAATTACTGATGAGTCAATGGCATGTTCAACGCCAGGGTTGTTCGCCGCGGGTGATGTGAGGTCCAAGGTCTTGCGGCAAATCGCGACCGCTGTAGGCGATGGCGCTGTCGCAGCGTTCGCCGCGCAACACTATCTGGAGGGGGGGAGACACACGCAGCTCGGATAGGTTTTTCAAAGTCTTCGGCGCTCAGCGCTGTATGTTCACTGCCGGAGGTCTCTAAACTCCTTCACGGCTGCTGCTTTCCGAAATAATGGTGGGCGGGCCTCCATGCCGGCCGCCAATTCGAGATCGGCAGGGACGGGGCCCGCTGATTACGCGATACGAAGTCTCTGCGCGACATCAAGCGTACCGGCAACCGCGGATCGGTTGCCGGGCCGTCAGGCGCTATTCCTTAGAGTGGACATTATCGCGGCGGCCCATTGTACCAGAACGGGTTGGGATCGAAGTAGTCCTGTGCGCCCCAGTTGAGCCCTCTGGTGGAGTACGTCGGGTCCATGGTGGGGCCGAATTCAGGCTTCCAGAAGGTCAACACTTCGAGCGCTCCAACTGTCATTCTTCTCAGGGTCTTGCCAATCCCTTCGATCGAGCCGGCGATGGCGCCGTTCAGCGAGCCGCCCAGATAACCGGGTAGCCCTTCGGAGTATGCTCCCTCGTACGCGCCTTTAATTGAATTATTGGCAATCGCTGTGAAAAATTCGTTGGGGCCGCCGAGGATATTGGTGATGCCCCGACCGAATTTCCAGGCCGGGAGCCGCTTATCAAAGCTGTTTAGGTCCTGGAAATCGGTCTCGAATGCGAAGGAAAAGCTTCCTATTCCCACAAGCAAAGCCAAGGCGACGGCTACTGTGACGATCGGTTTCATTGCATCCTCCGGGATCACGATACCCGCCGCTGATTCGGGCGGTGGTCGGCTCGTGTCCGTGACCGTGACGGAGTACCCTGTCGCTGAATGGTCGCAACAGCAGTGCCGACGGTGAGATGCTAGCACATTGCACGAGAAAAAGCAATAAAATAGCTTTTAAAACAAACTGATGTGATAAATTACGAGAAATTACATTCAAAAACAAACGGCCTTGTGCCTCCTTCCGTCCCGATGTATTATGAATCCGGCCAGTTTTCGAGAGCGCTCCACCGCGGGCCCCTCTCAAAAAGTCAGCATATCTCGTGAGGTTCACCATGAAAAAATGGGTGGTGCTCGTGCTTGTCGCTGCTCTCGTGTCCGGCTGTTCCTGGCAAAAGGTCAAGAAATGGCTTGACGAAGCGGAGTGGGAGCGGCCGGATAGGACCATCCGAGTGATTGACCTGATCGTGAGGTAGCCGAGACGGGCCCCTGCTTGCGGAGAGGCAACCGAGGAAGTATGATGGAATTGGAAAATAAGCGGCCCAAACTCAACGTCAATTTCGAGAAATCCGGCGGATTGGTACCTGCAATCGCGCAAGACGTACAGACCGGCGCGGTCCTTATGCTCGCGTACATGAATCGGGAAGCGCTGGAGACCACCTTAGCCGAGGGGCGGGCCTGTTATTGGAGCCGATCCCGTCAGGAGTTATGGCGGAAAGGCCAAACGTCCGGAGACATCCAAATCGTGAGGGAAGTGAGGGTGGACTGCGACGAGGACACGATATTGCTTCTCGTGGACCAGCAGGGCGAAGGCGCTTGCCACACTCGCCGTTGGAGTTGCTTTTACAGAAAGATTACGTCCGAAGGAGAATTCAGGGACATCGATGAATAAGAATGTGCTCAAGCTCGTTATTCCAAAGGGTAGCCTGGAACAGGCCACCGTTGACCTATTCCGAAGGGCGGGGTGGGCTATCACGGTCAACCCTAGAAGCTATTTTCCCTCTGTTGACGATGACGAGATCGTCATGGCGCGATTGCGCGCGCAGGAGATTTCACGTTACGTGGAGGCCGGCACCTTCGACGCCGGTCTCACCGGTAAAGACTGGATCCTCGAGAATGAATCCAACGTCAAGGTAATTGACGACTTAGTTTATTCGAAGGTTTCCCAGGGTCCCGCGCGGTGGGTGCTTGCGGTGGATGCCGAATCCGACTATCAGGTGCCTGAGGATTTGGAAGGCAAGCGTGTAGTCACCGAGCTCACCAATGTGACGAAGAAGTTCTTTGCTGCGCGTGAGACATCGGTCGAGGTGGAGTTTTCCTGGGGCAGCACTGAAGCCAAGGTCAAGGAAGGTGTCGCGGACGCAATCGTAGACGTCACGGAAACGGGCAGCACTCTCCGGGCCAACGGTCTGCGGATCATCCATACGCTGCTGACCACCAATACGCAATTCATCGCCAACCGGGACGCGTACCGAGATCGGTTCAAGCGCGAGAAGATCGACCAGATTGTAATGCTTCTGCAGGCGGCGCTCGAAGCCCGTAAGATGGTCGGCCTCAAGATGAACGTCCCTGGTGACAAGGTCGAAGCTGTAGTAGGGCTGCTGCCTTCTCTGCACGCTCCGACGGTCTCCGGACTGTACAAGAGCGACTGGTTTTCTGTAGAATCGGTAATTTCGGAAGAGGTGGTAAGGTCGCTGGTTCCCAAACTCCTCAAGGCCGGAGCGACCGGCATCATCGAGTATTCGCTTAATAAGGTCCTGTAGTCGAGGAAGATTCGCTCAGGACTTCATTACTCCGTTTCGTGTGTACAGTGACGTATTGCTGACAGCATTGGTGGGACAGGCAAGATGCCTGTCCCACCATCCAGTAGGGTCTCATCCCGGACTATCCCCCGGACGACATGCCCCGGCAGAGGGCAAGCGCGTTTTTTCCGAGCACAGCTGTGTTGTAGCCCCCTTCCAGGACAGCGTAATATCTCCCGTCGCATTTGCTCAGCGCATAATCACGCACGTTGCGCCCTATTGTGAAGTAATCCTCAGTCAGGAGCGTTCCGCCCCAGTCGTTCACATGACGATCGAATCCCGCGCTGATAGCCACGATGTCATAGTCGTGACTCGTTAACGCGCGGTCCACTTCTTTGAGAAAACGCTCCCGGTCGTTCTCTTGGATATTTGCAACCACGACCTCTTTGCGGCCCTTGAAGAAATTGTCAGTCCCGTCTCCAAAGTGGAGATCGATGTCCAGCACGAGCGCGCATGAGATCTCGCCTCCCTGGATCAGCTTCTCCAGCGATACGGCAATATTGTTGAAGAAACAGAAACCCCAATGGGAATTCGGGCTCGCGTGGTGTCCCGGAGGCCGAACCGCGGCAAAGACAGGCTCGCCTACGAGAGCCATCTTCGCTGCGAGTATAGCGCCGCCGACTGCCATTGCCGCAGCCCGGTAGAGTCCGGCGTCCGCCTTGACGGACTTAAGCAGCCCTTCGGAGTGCACCAGGCGGATGTCAGACTCCGACGCCGGTGTCGGCGTGATGACCTCATAATATTGCCTCAGCGAGTGTATCACCGCTTCGACGCGGTCAGGAGTCTCGCACGATGCGGTGGGGTAATCGGTCACGTAAGCTTCGTGAAAAATCACCTTGAGCTGGGGGGTGACATTGTTTCGCCTCCTGGTCACGGCTGGAGCCACCTGTGGAGAGTTGCTCCGGGAATGGCATCGATGAGTTTTTGAGCCAGCCGAGCCGGATCGCGCGCGTAATCGGCAGAGACAAAGGGCAGTAAGACAACCGGAATGTCGCCGACATTTCGCTCCACGTCGTCCAGTGTGAAATCCTCTTCGGGGCCGCGATCCGGCGTACACTGAGAGAGTACTATCCCCTCGATTCGGATGTCCCGGCGTGAAAGCGCCTCGATGCTCAACAGCGTGTGGTTGATGGTGCCGAGCCTAGTTCGCGCAACAAGAATGACAGGAAATTCAAGACGCTTGATCAGGTCGACCATCATGAAGTTGTCGTCGATTGGAGCCATGAGCCCGCCAGCGCCTTCCACCACGGCCAGATCCGCTGTTTCGGCTACGGAGAGAATATGCTCAACAAGATCAGAAGCGAAGATTCGCTTACCCTCGAGAGCAGCCGCTCGATAGGGTGAGGCAGGGAGCGAAAAACGGAAGGGAGTGCACTCGTCAAGAGATACTCGGTGTTCGGATGCCTCCACAAGGAAAGCGCCGTCCTCCGGAAAGAGGACACCTGACCGGATCGGACAGCCGGTTTCGATAGGCTTGAGCGCTTTCACTGCCAAGCCGCACACCGCTGCGAGTCTTATGAGCGCGGCAGCAAAAAGAGTCTTGCCAACACCGGTGTCGGTACCTGTAATAAAGATCCCCTTCCCGGCAGGATTCACTTCATACCTCGCAAGAAGTCAACTCTGGCGGTGCAAAGAGAATCGATCCGCTTCGCACTGTTGGAACGATTCAGAAATGCGCCCGCGCTGCCGCCCACGGCGGTCTGGGCAGGGGCAGGTTTGAAACCTGCCCCTACAAATGAATATCGCGCGATTGAACGCCTTATCTTCATTGAAGAGCAGTTGTGAATCGATCAGTCGCCGCAAATGTCTCGGATGGACCGCGCGGTGGCAGTGACGAGGCTCCGGATTTCGTCCGGAGTAATCGACAGCGGCGGCATCAGCACAACCACGTCGCCGAGCGGCCGAAGAATCACCCCATAATTCCGTACATTTTGGCATACCGCCGCGCCCATCCTTAGCTCTGGTGGATAAGCGGTACGGGTTGCCGGCTCCTCGGCCAGTTCGATTCCTACCATGAAGCCGCACTGCCTGATCTCCGCGACATGGGATAGCGGCGCCACCTCGGCAGCGAGACGGTCTGCCAGCAGCTGTATCTTCGGTTGGCTCTTTTCGATCAAACAGTCGCGCTGGAACAGATCGATCGAGGCACACGCCGCAGCGCACGCAAGAGGATTTCCCGTGTAGCTATGCCCGTGGAAAAAGGTCTTTTGTTCAGTGAACAAGCCCAGGAACGCGTCGTGGATCTCATCGGTTACGAGCGTGGCTGCAACAGGCAGATAGCCTCCCGACAACCCTTTTGCCACTGCCATAATATCCGGACGCACTCCCTCGTGGTCACATGCAAACAATTTTCCGGTACGGCCGAATCCTGTCGCCACTTCGTCGCACATCAGCAGGATGTTGTACTCGCGGCAGATTTCCGCCATGTTTCGCAGAAATCCGGATGGGTGGACGATCATACCTGCCGCGCCCTGCACGATCGGCTCCACAACAAGAGCGGCAATCTCATCGCAGCGGTCCTGGGCGAGCACTCTGAAGTATTCGAGGGACCGGTCGCGGCACTCTTCGGGCGTGAGGTGCGGATAACGGTACGGAAAGGGGGTAGGCACGCGGAGAGTGCTAAACAGCAGCGGCTGGAAGATGGCGTGGAAGAGGTCAATTCCGCCAAGGCTCACCGAGCCGATGGTGTCACCGTGGTATGCTTCCGTCAGTGTCACGAAGAGGCGTTTTCGATCGCGCCCGCGATTCCTCCAATATTGAAAGGCAATTTTCAGGCCCACTTCCACCGCGGTCGAGCCTGAATCTGAGTAGAATACTCGATTGAGTCCAGGCGGCGAAATCTCCACAAGTTTGCGAGCCAGCTCGATTGAGGGGACGCTGGCTAATCCCAAAAGCGTGGTGTGCGCGACTTTGCCCAATTGGCGGATGATTGCCTCGTTGAGTTCCGGCCGGCAGTGCCCGTGAACGTTCACCCAAAGCGATGAAATGCCGTCGAGGTATTTTCTGCCCCGCGTATCAATGAGGTAGTTGCCCTCCGCCCGATCTATTACGAGCGGATCCGACTCCGTCCAGTCGCGCATCTGCGTGAATGGGTGCCAAATGTATTGCTTGTCCAGTTCGGCCCAATCATTCATTTGCTGCGATGCTTCCTCCGGGTTGGCTCAGCCTTGATTAGCGGCTTCTCTCACGGGCGGCTCGTCGGTCTCAATCGCGGTCGGAACCTTCTCGGAGGGTACCATATCCGTAGGGGAAGCGGGCTGATCGAACACGCCTCTATCAAGCCCGTACTCGCCGATAGAATATGACACAAGCCCCAGAACCAGGCACGCCACAAGACTGAAAAAGTGATACACCGTCGCGAAGGAAACCGCCGGAACCGCTGCTACCCCGAATAACGCCAGGGAATAGCGACCCGCGGCGTGAAACGTCCCGATAAATCCGGGCGCGGATGGGAGGGCAACGCCGAGACAGAGAAAAACCTGGATCGTGATCGCTACGAGAAACGGAACTTCGATAGCGAACGCCTTGAGAAAGATGTACGTCAGGCCGGCAAAAAGCGTCCAGATCGCGATGGAGCACGCGAAGAGGAGAACGGCCTGCTTGACGCTTGCCATAATTCCTAATCCATCGATCAATCGCCGCACCGCGCCGCCTACCCATATTGCGGCCTTTTCCGGCAGCCATCGGAGCAGCCGCTCAACGAGGCGCTGCACCGCGTCACGCCGAGCAAGGAGAACGAGGACTGCCCCGTACGACGCTACGAGGAGTACGAGCATCGCCCCCCCGAGTGAAGTATAGATCTTCGGGATCTGGGGGGTCCTCCACAGAACCAGAGCCAGAAGCGTCAAGAGTCCGGCGAGATCGAAGAAACGTTCGACCATCACCGCTCCAAAGCTACTCGAGAAAGAAGCGCCTGAACGGATGAGCAAGTACGGTCTTACGAACTCCGCCAATCGCGCGGGCATGAGCATGTTCAGCGCTGCCCAGATATTGGTGACGTCCCAAACCTGCCGGAGGGTCAATCTGCAAAAAGGCGCCACGATCAGGCCGAACCGGTACGCACGCAGGAATTGGATGAGCAAGAGCACAACAATTGCAGGAA
>JAIWNO010000234.1 GCA_020216785.1 Desulfomonile sp. | reverse complement strand
TGAAATACACCGGATTAAGCTGCTTCATCCCATGGGCAAGCTCGCTTAGCGATATGTCCCGGAATGCCAGGTAGAAAAAGAACAACCCGAGCGCAGTCCCGCCGACAATGAGCACCAGTCTTTGCGCGGTACGATTCCTTCCGCTCCGGCTCACGAGTCGCCTCTCAATTCGGAGCGGAAATATGCGATGGTTTCGCTGAGGCCTTCCTCCAGCGGTACCGTGGGCTCCCAGCCGAGCACCGTGCGGGCGCGGGTGATGTCTGGGCGCCGTCGGGTGGGGTCGTCTTTCGGCAGAGGTTTATAAACTATTCCTGACCGAGAATCGGGCAAGAGTTTCAGCACCTTTTCGGCAAGTTCGCCGATAGTGACCTCGTAAGGATTGCCAAGATTTATCGGGCCGGGATCCGAGCTGCTCATAAGCGCCACAAGTCCCCGTACTAAGTCCGAAACGAAGCAAAATGATCTCGTCTGCGAACCGTCACCGTATATGGTGAGGTCCTCACCCCTGAGAGCCTGGCATATGAAGTTGCTCACCACTCTTCCGTCATTGGGCAGCATCCGCGGGCCGTACGTGTTGAAGATTCGGGCGATGGTTACATTTACCGCGTTGTAATCGCGGTAACCTACAGTAAGCGTCTCCGCGGCACGTTTTCCTTCGTCATAGCATGCCCGGGGGCCGACAGGATTCACGTTCCCGTTGTATGTTTCCGACTGTGGATGGATTTCGGGGTCGCCGTAGACTTCGGAGGTGGAAGCCAGCAAGAAGCGCGCTTTGACGCGTTTGGCGAGTCCCAGCATATTGAGGGTACCGAGCACTGAGGTTTTGAGAGTCTTGATGGGGTTGTTCTGATAGTGCACCGGCGATGCCGGACACGCGAGATGGTACACCTCGTTGGCTTCGAGCAGAATCGGCACGACCACATCGTGCCTGAGGAACTCAAAATTTGGACTACTCATAAACGGGAGAATGTTCTTCTTCACGCCGGTGAAGAGGTTATCTACACAAATCACCGCCGCTCCTTGAGCGAGAAGTGCTTCGATCAGGTGGCTGCCGATAAAGCCCGCGCCGCCTGTCACCACGATGGTCTTCATCAGAGTGTTTTCTCCGTGCAACTCGCTTCGGCGGCCTACATGGACCGCCCCAAGCTCCGGATCATACTGCCCGCCCAGCCCGTAATCCGCTCTCTTCACGAATTACGTGCTCAGGGGACGCAGCGTTGACAATAGCGCCAAGTATCCGACAGTTGCCGACAACTGTCAATCGTGATGAATCCTGTGGCAGGAGAGCCAAGCGCGGTTCAGCGTCCAGAAAGGTGAGAGGCCATGCAAGCGGACGCGGCGGGCGAGACGAGACGGGAAATAGGAGGCGGCCCGTCGAAGTGAGACCCCAAGCACTGAGATTTGGAAATGCATTCACGTTGTCGTCGGCAGCGGCCTTGGAGCGAAGTGTCAAGGACAAAGCGGATGTGCCTCCACCTTGTACGTCTGCGGCAAACATACCGGCCGACATACCGGTCGATAACAAACCGAATAATAGGGCACGACCTTGGTAGTGTATGTCACATAAGGGACCTGACGGGTGACTACCTGACAGAATGGTTGTGGGCAGGACTTGGTGCAAGGGTCCATCCCGCAGGGCGCACCAATGGGCGTTCCTTTGAGCAGGACCGGTTGGGCTCGGTACTGCACCACAGGGACAGGAATGACGGCATTGCTCTGCTTCACTTCAGGCACGAGATCAGTCCTCACGCCCGGAACCATCCTCGTCTGGTAGGTGACTTCCGGCGGGGGCGGCGAGCAGGGCGGAGGACACGGGTACCGCATCATGGTGTATCCAGGGGCGGCGATGACCGTCACGGCAAGGATGACAACGACTGAGAATAGAGCCAGCGACCTACACATGATAGACCTCACGTCAGCTCACGACATTATACACAAGGCTTTATCGATTGAATTATGGCATATTGCGAGGAAAAATTCAAATAATAATACGAAAACTACGATAATTAATTAAGAAAACTGGATAGCTCTGAAGATATCAGCCGTACAAACGAGAAGCCCGACGACAGGACATCTGAAGCCGCCCGGCTTCCCCATTACACCTAAAAGGTAAGGTATAGTGATAAGATTAGTGGCAAGATAACACGGACGATCCGGTTTGCAAGAAAAAAATGCACCTCTGCCGCGGCCCAATCAGTGGAACCGGCATCTTGCCGGTCCAACGATCGCGATCCGGCAGCATCTTTGCAACAGCGCACTAGGACGGATGGCCGGAGTCATCGGAGCCCGTGAAGAGAGCATGAGCGTTTTTCACAAGGAAGTAGGCGAATCCAAGGAGCACGATGACGCGGAGTATTGTTATTCCGTCCGCAACAAACCCTTCTTGGATCGACTGATAGAGGAAGTAACCCATGAGAGCGATACCAAGAAGGCAAATCACCACCTTGGTTTTTATTCCAAGGAATTTGAGAGCGGCCATCTAAGCCTCCCGGGTGAAATTAGACGTTGAAGTTCTTAACTTTATAATGGCTAAGCACTGGAGGTGCAAGGAAACGCGAAATGCGTGTTTGATGGAGAACTTGGCCGATCCCGTTGATTTTGTTGCAGACCACTGGTATAGTATCGTCGCACGAGCTTGGCCCCTGTCAATCGCCGACGCACCGCGCGAGCCCGCAATCAGTCACCGGCAGAGAGACAGGTCTGCAGTGACGATTACGCCCCGACGCGCACCGCCTGCACCGGTCATCAACTGAAGCGGGGTTAGCTCGTCCCGTTGCGTGGCCGACACCCACGCTCTTTTGGCAGTACACGGCATTCCGACGGCGATCATCGGAGGAAGATCTGCTAAACTTCGTGGGAACGGTGGGTAGGTAGTGAAATCCCGAGGCTTCACCGGTACACTCACGAACACGAGTCTTCACGACATCATCCAGCTCATCTGCATCGGGCGGGGTACCTGCCGCATGCAGGTGAGGAGTGGACGACGCCGAGGTGTGATAGGTTTTAGGGACGGAGAGATCGTCCATGCGGAAAACGGGGTCTCCTGCGGAGAAGAAGCTTTCTTCTCTATCCTCTCGTGGGAACTCGGTGTTTTTGAGTGTGACGAAGAGCCCGTCGAAAAGGAAACCATCAGCGAAAGCTGGGATTTTCTTCTCATGGAGAGCTTGCGGCGGCTTGATCCGGGAAATGATTTCTGAAATCAGTTAAATACCCTGTGTCGGCAACGCCGTAGCACACACTCACGAGGAAGGAGACAAACCGGCAGCACATTTATTCAGGTTTATGTGCAAGCCGACGACCGAGCGCACGGCGTATAGGCATGCCGGAAATGCAAGAACATGGCGGATCTCGTATTGACAAAGCAAGTGTTGGATCAAATCGACGCGATCCTTACCGACGTGATCGAGAAAAGTGGTGCACACACGGTCCTCTTAATTGACAAGGCCGGTCAAATAATTAGCTTCCAGGGGGCAATGGACCAGGAGAAGGTCGCTTCCCTCGCCGCGCTTACCGCCGCGAACTACGGCGCTACCACCGCGATCGCTCGTCTCTTCGGGGAAGAGGAATTCACACTATTGTTCCACAAAGGGAAAAAGGAGAACATTCATTTTTCCAACGTGGGCGAGGAATACCTGATGATCACGGTGTTTAACAATTCGACGCATCTAGGACTTGTGCGTCTCGAACTGCGCAAAGGTCTGGAAAAGATCGAGTCGATGTTCGCGGAGAACCTGCGGGACTGGTTCAATGCGTGAGCGTAACTGCACTGACAGGATGATTTTATGGCGATAATCAGTTTTCGCTCGGACGAAATACACTGCAAAATAGTTTATTATGGTCCCGGACGAGGTGGGAAAACCACTAACCTTATTGCAATCCATAAAGCCCTGGGACATCAGGTGCGTGGCGAGCTTCTTTCGATTGATACCGCGGGCGATCGAACTCTCTTTTTCGACTTTCTACCCATGGACCTCGGGACGATCGGCAAATTTCGCATCAAAATTTCACTTTACACTGTTCCCGGCCAAGTGCGCTACAATGATACACGCAAGCTGGTGCTCAAAGGTGTCGACGGAATCGTCTTTGTGGCGGATTCTCTGGCCGCCCGACGCCACAACAACATCGAAAGTTTCCAAAATCTCAAAGACAATCTTGCCGAACAAGGTAAGAGCGTCGAAACCCTTCCCGTCGTCGTTCAATATAATAAGCGGGACCTCGACGGCACCAAGGTGCCGGTCATGGCGATGGAGGAACTCGAACGAGACCTTAATATCGATCATCATTTTCCGGCGTTTCCAGCCAGCGCCCTCAGAGGGGACGGAGTACGGGAAACCTTTAAGAAGATCTGTATGCTTACTGTCGTGGACGTGAGCGCGAGACTGCTGAAGGAAAAGGGCGTGAACCTATCCGGATAGAGAGCTTCCAGGTGAAGCCGGGAGTGTAGTTGTGGCGGACGAGAAGAAATACAAGACCCCTGAAGAACTCGGTCTGGCGGTCGGCCAGAAGATCGAGGAGTTGTTCAGCGGGGCATTCGGCGAGCCGACCGCTGAGGAGTCCCCTTCGGAACCCGCCGCGGTGAGGGCGCCTGACCCCAAACCGGTTCCGGCTCAGCCCCCGAAGCCGGTTCAGCCCCCCCGAAGGGTGCCTCCGTTCGACGAGGTAATGGATCGCGTGGAGGCGCTCATCCTCAACCTGGAGTGGGAAGCAAAAGCAGATACGATTCGCGAGGCGGCCCAACGCTTTCGAGAACTGGAGCGCTTCTTCCCCCAGGACGAACAGGCTCGCGCTGTAGTAGGCATGAATTACCGTGTGCTCAGACGGCACGAAGCTCCGGACATTTCTCCTCATCCACAGCTGGTAAAACTCCTCCAAGACAGCGCCCAGGCTCTAAGGGCCATGCGCGCCCACGGGAAGGGCGGAGCCGACAGAACACTCGTTTCTGCGATCGTAAAAACGTACAACCAGATCGCGGCCGACGCCAAGGCACCCCCACCGACTCCCGCGCCGACTCCACAGGCGCCGACGACAGCACCAGGCACGGGATACGCTGCGGTACTCGGTCAGGTCGGAAGTACTGTCACCTCGCTTGAAGAAGTCGGACAGCGCCTCGCGAGGATTGTCGCCCGCCTCAAACAAGGCGATCGACTCACCGAGGAGGAAATCACGCGCCGCCTTGGTACGCTTGAAACGCTTCTATCCGAGCGGATCAACCGCTTGGCATCGCTTCAGCGAGAGATGGTGCGGCTCGGTCCTCCAGGGGGCAGCCCTGAACCTCAACGCCCAGCCGCCGCCGGCGGTCCTGACGGCTTGCTCATGATCGACTGGGGCGGTGTCGGTCTTGCGATCCCGTCATCATTCGTGACAGGGCTCTATCCGCTGCCGAAGCCACAGGCGGAGCAGTTTCTTACCAAAGCCACCATTATGCTGGGCAACCGTCAAGTCCCTCGGCTCCCGCTCAAGAAGCCTCAGAACGCGCCGATCAGGTCCGGTATCCTGCCGAGTTGGCTGATTCACCTCTCCTCGGGTGGCAAGGAGTATTTTCTCCTCGGCGATCGAGCACTTGGATTCAGACGGTCGCCTCAAGGAGTCGACCTCGCGAAGGAGACGCGAATTAAGATAGGGAACGCGTCGTATCTGGTACTGAACCAGGCGGTCTTTCGTTGAAGGCTGCGGACGTCTGAAGGGTCATGACGGAACCCGGCACTAATCGATCGGCCCCGCTTTCGGACCGGCAACCTCCCTTTACCCCGAAGAGATTCGGCCGGTACGAGCTTATTGACCGGATCTCCCGCGGGGGCATGTCGGACATATACCTCGCCAAGACCGTCGGCATCAACGGGTTTCAGAAACCTCTCGTCATCAAGAAGCTGCTTCCGGAGTATTCCGAAAAGCCGAGGTATGTTCAAAGATTCATCAATGAAGGCAAGACGTTATCACATCTTAACCACGCCAACATCGTGCAGATCCTCGACATGGGAGTAGTGGACGGCGAGTACTTCATTGCATTGGAGTATATCGAAGGCCGGAATGTGGCCCACCTGCTTGCAAAGGCCAAGCGCAACGACCGACCGCCGTCACTGGAATTCTGCCTCCACGTCGTACTCGAACTGGCGAAAGGGCTGGCCTACGCTCATCGCAGAAGAGGCCCTCATGGTGAAGGGCTGATGCTTGTGCATCAAGACATCAACTCGTTCAACGTAATGGTCTCGTACGAAGCCGAGGTGAAGATCATCGACTTCGGAATTGCCCGGATCTTTCTGGAGCCCTCGGGCTGGCAAGGGCTGCCGGTGGCCGGCAAGCTCCTCTATTTCTCCCCCGAACAGCTCAAGGGTCAGAATATAGATCATCGAGTGGACATTTACGGCACCGGCGTGCTTTTTTACGAACTGATCGCAGGCGAGCGATTGATCCAGCATCAGGAAAGCATCGGTGATACGGTGAAGATGATTCTGCAGACGGACGTCAACCAGCGAATCCGAGACAATGATCGGATTCCGGAAATAGTCCGACCGGTGCTTGAAAAGTCCATGGCGCGGGACCCGAATGACCGATACGCGTGGATGGAAGACATGGCCGCGCATATTCGGTCACTGATCAGAGAGAATAGCCTTGAGCTTGATCATGCGAGATTCGTCTCGTACTTGGCGGACATTTTCCCTCGGGAAATGAGTTTGGACGCCCGCCGTTTGCGTCGTCTAATGGAGGAAGCACCTCCTCTTCCCGCTTCCACAGGTCCGCTCACGGTGAGGGACCTGCAGGGATTCCCGGACGAGGTGGTCAAGCAGTTGTCCATGATCGCCGACGAGCGCGGTGGAGATGCCGAGACCCCTCGGTTGCCCGTGCGCCCGGTCAACTATCCGGCAGGAAGAGTTATCTTCCGGCAGGGTGATCAGGGAACGGAGTGCTACGTGATCCGGAGCGGCAAAGTCAGGCTGTTTCTCAAGTCGGGCCGGGTGGAACAGACCGTGGCCTTGCTTGGAGAGGGAGATTTCTTCGGTGAAACAACTCTCGTTGACAAAGACGAACGGAATCTCAATGCTACAGCCCTCGAAGACACCACCTGTCTGGCGATTGAACGTGAATGGTTCGCCCGGCTGGTCCCGCACGACCTGTCTCGCATACTCGTCCTGAGGCTGGTGGAACGGCTCAGGGACTCCGTCTGGCTTTTAGGGGGCCCGCTGTTTCAAGACCCGTTGTGCCGCTTTATCTATGGGCTCATATTTCTCTATCGAAGGAACATTGCACGAAACGGTAGTGAGGTGGATTTGGTGGAACTCATGGAACTTCTCCGCCTTGATGACAGAGAGCTTGTCGAGAAGTACCTCGCAAAGCTCCAGGCACTGCAAATCCTTGAGGTATCCGAACCTACCGTCCGCATAAAGAATATTGAGAAGCTCGAGAATATATTGGAGCTTCTGGCCGGCGAAAAGAAGCTTACCCTCAAGCTTTAGTCCGGCGTACAGAGGAATTAATGAACATCATTGTGATCAATGCAGCCCCGCGCATGGAGACGGGCAACACTCAAGTTATATTATTACCGTTCGTCGATGGGCTTCGCTCGACCGGTGCGCAGGTAGATCTCGTCTTCCTCAACCGCTTGAAGATCGAGCGCTGTTGCGGCTGCTTCACGTGTTATGCGAAAACGCCGGGCAAATGCGTTCACACCGACGACATTCCGGAACTCATGGAGCGAATCCGCGTATCCGAAGCACTGGTGTTGGCAACGCCTGTGTACATAGACGGTATGACCGCGCTTGCCAAAACATTTATTGACAGGCTCGTCACCTTCATGGATCCCCACTTTATTGAGGTTGACGGTGAAGTGCGCCACCCGCTGAGATGGGAATTCCCGAACAAGATCTTTCTTGTTTCTGTCTGCGGTTTTCCCGGCGTCGAAAACTTTGATCCGCTCCTGCTATACATGAAGCGCATGGCCAAGAATTTCCACGCAACGTTCGCCGGCACGCTCCTCAGACCCGCGACCTTTTCTGTGCTCATGGGGCGCAAATATCCCGATCAGGTCCAGGCAGTACTCGACGCGGTGCGTGCTGCCGGCGTTGAGTTTGCGTGTGACGGCGGGGTCTCGCGATCGACGATCGAGGCCGCGGCTGCCGACATCTGCAGCATGCGGGAACTCGTTGACACCGCGAACGCTTACTGGGACCGAGAACTTCAGAAATCGAAAAAGTCCCACCTCTGACGCAGCCGTGACATGGAACGTGAGCACGCCACGTCTGCGATGTTTACAGCGGCACTGATTGCCTCGCTCCCCAAGTTGACTTCCCGAGAGCGCTCTCTTGTTGCGTCGCTGGTGACGCCCTTCGACATCGCGAATCCTTCTTCCTCAGCAGATGGAATTGCAGCGGCGTTCCAAAAGGCTGATATTGAGCTTCTGTCCGACAGCTTGTTCCATCCTCGGCGAGTTAAACACGCGCGCGCTCTTGCTGAAAATTGGCTGCAGAAAGGCGTGATTGTCGTTCGTGGTGACCGGATTCGCGCCGGAGACGCCCACGTCCATGACGTGCCTCCCATACTATTCGGATACGGACCCGAAGAGTTCCTCGACCAAGAGGCCGCTGCAGTGGTCAATTCGCGGCGGCCGCGTCGGATCACGCCCGGCGACCTGTGGATTGACGCACTGAAGCTGTTTTTTCACGACGCCGTCGGATCGAAGCATGCAATCGTATCGAGTTATGGCACGCTTTCGTACAACCTCGTGAGCCGCCTGGCAAGTCGGCATGGGAGTTCGCTCCTGATGGTGTGCGACCACGTGCTGCCGTTTATGACTTCCCGTGAGAACGAAGCGCGATTTCTGGCTGAGAAGGAAGGGCTTTTCCGGAAGGACCGAACGCTGTTTCTGTCACCGTTTCCACCTGGTTCGCCGCCGCGACCCGCAGAAAGGTTTATTGAACGAGATCGTGTCTGCCTCGCGTTGAGTTCCCGTATCTTCGTAGGAGCCCTTCGTCGCGGAGGAACCATGAAAGCGAGCTTACAACGAGCGCTGCTAAGACCGGTCCGCATGACCGTCCTTGTTGAAGATGGAATTGCCCGTTCCTCGGATGGAAATTCCTTGCTCAGGACCGTTCCCGGCAAGGCACGAGTGGATCGACGCCTTGCGTCTACAATTCCTCGAGGGCCGGCACAGTCTGTCATTAGAGTAGCTCCAGCCCTATCGCGGCTGCCTTTAGTGCTTGAGCAATGGCCGGAGCAGGGCGCAGTGCTTATCCACTACACTCGATCCTGTCCTGGGCCGTGGCCGGGACAAAGTATCTCGGCATATCTGGACGCCATCTTGAATGGCCTTCCGTCAGCAGGACACACGGGTTTTGACACCCTGATGCGAATCCTCGCGGAAGGCCGCATCAGGGCCAGCGGTAAGCTCACTCGAGGCGGACGCCCTGTGGTGTCCCTGACCGAGTGCAGGCCGGGCGACATTCAGCAGCTCGCGCGATGGAGGAAAGGACTGATCCGGTGGTCATTTGAACCTTACGGTATTGCCGTGGACAGGCAATGCCTTGAACAGCTCGGGGCTCAAGAAGTGATCTACGGCGACACAGACGTTTATTCCGGCCTCCCGGAAGAGCAGCGCCACCTGTTTCAGCTCAATACTGCATCAGGCCCGGATTGGGCGGCCGAAAAGGAGTGGCGGCTCTCAGGAGACCTGTGCCTCGACTCTATCCCTCGGAACAAGCTTACAGTGATCGTCGCGGAACTGGATGAAGCGAGAGTCATTTCAGAGCGATTCAGGTACAGAGTGACACTTGCAGGATCCAAGTTGCCCGGTTAATGGCGGTCCATGATTAGTCACTGTCGGACCCGTACCGATCTTTCGCGAGACTGAATGACCGCTGGTATTTGTCGGGATTCCGTTGCGGCCGCGGATTCGGCAAATGCTCTTGTTAGGAAGAGCTTTCCAGCCTCTCGCACCATATCATACGGATTTTGATTATTCTTTGTAGCTTCTCAAGTGTGGCAGCTGGTATAAGGAATTCGCCGCCGC
>JAIWNO010000233.1 GCA_020216785.1 Desulfomonile sp. | reverse complement strand
GGCCTTGGAGACGGGGCCCGCATTCGCAGGCGTATGGAGCAAAGACCTCATGGATATCCATGTGTTTTGGTTGATAGCATCGTTTCTCGTCGGTGCTGTGGTAGGAAGCTTCCTTAACGTGGTGATCGCACGTCTCCCTATCGAGGAATCGATCGTCTTGCCCGGATCAAGATGCCCGAACTGCCGCCGTGGAATTAAGTTCTATGACAATATCCCTATCGTCAGCTGGATAATCCTTGGGGGGCGCTGTCGATACTGCGGCTGCCGTATCTCGCTGAGATATCCCTTGGTGGAACTGGTCACCGCATTGCTGTTCATGGTTTTGTACCTGAAATGGGGACTCACTCCGACCACGGGTGTTTTGTGCGGATTCGTGTGCGCGATGATCGCGATCTTCTGGATCGATCTGGACCACATGATCATCCCCGATGCGATTTCGCTGAACTTCATTCCAGTGGGGGTAGCCGCCTCGGTGGTGGGAGTTTTACCGGGCATGGATTGGAAGACCTCGTTGCTGGGACTGGTGCTTGGATTGGTAGTGAGTTACGTACCCGCACTCATCTACGAAAAATTGCGTGGAATTGAGGGGCTTGGCGGGGGCGACGTCAAACTCCTGGCCATGATCGGCGCGTTTACGGGGCCTTACGGTGTTGTGTTTGTTCTCTTCTTGTCGTCGGTCGGAGGTACGCTGGTGGCGGTGTTGGGGATGTTTCTCCAACGGGCCGGTTCCACGACCCCCATACCGTTCGGACCTTTCCTGACGCTTGCAGCGCTCGCATATGTATTTGCAGGCGACGAGATCATCGAACACTTCCTCCGGTTGGCTCGCTTTTTCTAGGAGGGTCAGTGCCGCGAGATGACGCATGCTTGACATGATAGCATAATAGTACCAATATGATAGACACTCGGGTCGCACTCGGTAACTTATTGTTTCCTATTTTTTCCCTAACCGTTTTCTAACACAAAGGCCTCATTTTAAAATTCAACGCGTTCCACCGGTCTCGAGATTGAATTCGGCATGTCGAAGCGAGAAATCAATGGAGGTGAGACATGCTCAAAAAGCGTTTTCTCTTGGCGATGTGCGCCTGCTTGGTGATGGCATCTGCAGCCCTTGCTTTGGAAGTTGATAAGGACCTGCCTGCATACAAGAAGGCCTCCGGCGTGTCTGGAAATCTGAAGTCGGTGGGATCCGACACGCTCAACAACTTGATGGCCCTCTGGTCGGAAGGATTCAAGGGTCAGTATCCCAACGTAAACGTCTCAATCGAAGGGAAGGGCTCTTCTACGGCTCCGCCCGCGCTCATCGAAGGCACCGCCCAATTTGGCCCGATGTCCCGCGAAATGAAGCAGAAGGAAATTGAGGCATTCGAGAAGAAATACGGATACAAGCCATCGGTTGCCCGGGTGGCGGTAGACTCATTGGCGGTGTTCGTCCACAAGGACAATCCGATCAAGTGCCTGACTCTGAAACAGGTTGACGGCATTTTCTCAAAAACCCTCAAGGGAGGCGGCAAGGATATCAAGACCTGGGGCGATTTGGGCCTCACCGGCGAATGGGCTGACAAGCCGCTCTCTCTCTACGGACGTAATTCCGCTTCGGGAACCTATGGGTACTTCAAGGAAGTCGCCCTCTTTCACGGAGACTATAAGGATAGTGTCAAGGAACAGCCCGGTTCGTCCGCGGTGGTCCAAGGGGTGGCATCCGACAAGTACGGCATTGGATACTCGGGAGTCGGATACAAGACACCGGACGTAAAGATCGTTCCGCTCGGCAAGAAAGCCGGTGAATGCGTGGATGCCACTGCTGAGAATGCCTACGCGGGCACGTATCCCCTCGCCAGGTTCCTGTACATATACTTTAACAAGAACCCAAAAGAGGTGATGTCCCCTCTGATGGCAGAATTCATCAGGTACATCTACTCGAAAGAAGGCCAGCTCGTGGTTATCAAGGACGGCTTCTATCCTGTGTCTAAAGCGCTCGCAGACGAGGACCTGAAGAAGGTCGGTTTGGCCAAGTAGCACCGACGCGTGGTATTTCTTCAGTTATCCGCAGGCTCACACGATCAACCGTGTCATTGCAGGAGTGAAACGACGAAGCAATCTCTTTGTGAAGCGTGGGAGATTGCTTCGCTCCACTTGCAATGACAGGTTCAACTTGGAACTCCTGCCACGCGTAAGTGAGCGTTTACGACGCGTGGTGTACTAAGGGCTCGCGGATCGGGGTCTTATGATTCCGGTCCGTGTTCGGGTTCGAGACGGCATAGGCGGTGTTTAAGCCGGACCCGTCACCTGGACCGAGCGAGGATCGATAACAATCGCTTCCAAGTCCGCCGGGAGAATGAATGCAACAGACTGAGTCTCAGTACAAGAGACCCAAAGAGACGCGACGCTCGGTGCTCATCGCCGACAAAGTCGCGGACAAGACGATCACCATCGGCGGCGCATTGGTCATAGCTGCAGTCCTGGGGATGATGGTGTTCCTGGTGCTGAAGGTAGTGCCCTTGTTCGAGGGTGGCGCCGTGCAATCGCACAGAGAATACTCCCTTGAGATGCCGGGCTCGCGTACGCTGGCCCTTGCTATTGACGATCTCAAGACAATTGCCGTACGCGTGAGCGAGGACGGGCGTATCACGGCATGGCATGTCGACAGCGGCAGCCCGCTGGAGTCTCCCCGATTTGACTTGCAGGGAAAACAGGTCACTGCGTTTTCTCAATGCATCGACCAACGGCACATGGCGTTCGGGTTCTTTGACGGCTCGGTGCGGTTCGCAAGTGTGCAGTTCAAAACCGAGATCCTGACCCCGGAGGGACTTCCCGCAGGGCTGAAGGAACTTAGTGCCGGAGACAAGAGCGACGGCCGAGCGATTTATTCCATCATTCCCGGTAATCAGGTTCGCAAAACCTGGATCGAGGTGGAATTGGAGGAGCCGATTCAGGCTTCCGCGTCCAACAGCCCCATTATCGCACTGGATTATCGGCTTAAGCACTTCGGCGAGCGGCCCTCGAAAACGCTGGCAGCGATCGATCGGCAGCTTGTCGGTGTTGCGATGAGGGTGGAGTCCAAACTCAACCTTTTCACGCGTAAGACCACCCTCGCTGTGGACAAAGCGGAGCTTCCGGCGCTTCCGGCGGGCACGGCAGTTACGCACGCGCTCGTAGATGAAGGTGCCAATTCAGTTTACTTCGTTGACAAGTCGGGCACGGTCTACCGCTTCAACACCCGCGGGCTCGAGGAACCGTTTTTGGCGGAGGTCCTCCGGGTGACCCCATCGGGAGTGGACGTCAACGTCTTCTCGTTCCTTGTCGGCGAGAGTTCCATCGTAGTCGGCGGGTCGGACGGATCGGTTAACATCTTTTTTCTGCTCAATCGGCCGGACGCGGCCGCACAAGATAGTCTGACGCTCGTCAAGACCCGCACGTTTGCCCCCCAACCCGCTGCGATCGTGGGGTTTTCTCCAAGTGAACAGAGCAAGACTTTCGCGACGCTCGACGCCTCAGGCGGCATCCGAGTTCGCCATGCGACCAGTGAACGAACGCTCGTGAGTGTTCGTGAATCAGGGATGCCCAGGAGTGACCTCGCCGGGATGATTGTGCTTGCCCCGCGTGTTGACGGTCTCCTGGCTCTCGGCAATCCTATTACGGCTGATTTCTGGGGTCTGTCCATCCCTCATCCGGAGACATCGCTAAGGACGCTTTTCGGTAAGGTTTGGTATGAGGGATATCCTGAGCCGACGTATACATGGCAGTCCACAGGGGCTACGGAAGCCTTTGAGCCGAAGATCTCCCTCGTTCCCCTTATCTTCGGCACGCTCAAAGCGACCTTCTACTCGCTTCTCTTTGCAATTCCGGTTGCCCTATTGGCCGCGATTTACACGTCGGAATTTCTCGACCCCGACCTCAGGGGCAAGATCAAACCAGCGATAGAGGTAATGGCCTCCATCCCGTCGGTGGTACTGGGATTTGTGGCCGCGTTGGTACTCGCGCCGGTGGTGGAGACCTGGATCGCCGCGGTGCTGCTCGTTTTTGTGGTGGTTCCCATGTCTCTGGTTCTGGCCGCGTATCTGTGGCAGCTCGTGCCGCCTCCAATTGCGCTGAGGATGGAGGGGATCCCTAAGTTCCTTTTTATGCTTTCAGTCGTGTGTTTGGCCATGTTCACCGCGTACCATGTGGGTCCGGTTTTCGAGGACCTCTTTTTTGACGGGAACTTCAAAGCTTGGCTCAATCGCGATCGAGGGGCGGCGGCGCCATTCTGGTTCCTGGCGCTGCTCCCCGTATCCGCTGTGGCGGTGAGCACAGGCTTATCCCGGCTCTTTGGGCAACGTTTTAACCGGTACATTCGAACGCTTCAGCCTTTCCCCGCCGCGTTGGCAGACTTAGGTCGTTGGCTGGCGGTTGCGGGGGGCACATTGGCTGCGTCATACATCATGGCTCTCGTGTTGCAAGGAATCGGAATCGACCCTCGGAGCAGCGTCGTCGGAACGTATGTGCAACGCAACACGCTGGTGGTCGGTTTTGCAATGGGGTTCGCCGTGATTCCGATTATCTACACATTGGCGGATGATGCGCTCAACTCCGTCCCCGACCATCTGCGATCAGCCAGTCTCGGATGTGGCGCGACTATTTGGCAAACTACCATTTGGGTAATACTTCCAACTGCTATCAGTGGTGTATTCTCCGCGGTGATGATCGGAATGGGCAGGGCGGTCGGGGAAACGATGATTCTGGTGATGTCGGCGGGCAATACACCGTTGCTGGATCTGAACATCTTCAACGGACTGCGCGCGCTTTCGGCAAACATTGCGGTGGAGCTGCCTGAAGCTCCCAAAGACGACACACTCTACCGCGTGCTTTTTCTGACAGGATTGGTGTTATTCGCCATGACGTTCGTGATCAATACCATTGCGGAAATGGTAAGGCTTCATTTCCGCAAACGCTCAATGCAGCTGTAGAGGAGCCGGGCATGAAGAGCGACCCACACCGGGCTGTCACTTTGCCTCTCCTGTTGAAAAAAGAAGAGCCGGCTCCGGTACTGCCGACAGATCATACCGGGCAGGACGCCGGACCGGTGGTACCACCGGCTGAGTCCGTCGGGAAAGAGTTATCTCGGATGCAAATTGAGCGGCGGCGATCGACGGCATGGGACTTCAGGGCGCGAGGCGAGCCGTTCGTTTGGGGACTCGGCGGAGCACTCGCGGTCGGCATTATCATGATCCTGGGATTCATCGCTCTGGTGGTCTATAACGGCATAATGACCTTCTATCCCCAGCCGTTGGAGGTAGTGAGTCTTAGAGGCGGCGGCACGGTCGCGGGCGAGCTTGCCCGTGTGGAATCATTTCGTCCCGGCCCGGATATACTGCAACAACTTCCGGAGGACATTCGCGCCCGAATCGGCAACGACAAGGGCTTTGCTCGGCGTTTCCTGTACCGGACAGGCAACTATGACCTTTATAATGAGGATTTTCGCTGGGTTCCGGAATATGACGTCGTCAAGCGATCCACTCCCAAAGAGTTGTACTTTTTCGAACGCCTCGAATGGGGACCATTTATCGGCACGATCAAGTCAATAGACCTGAAAGACGTTGTAGTGGACGGAGCGGCCTTGAAGACAGGCACGCTCAACGAAGCTATGGATCAGGCCGCTGCCCGCCGAAGCCGCATCCGCCAGCTTGAGCGGAACGAGATGGGCAAAATCAACCACTACCTGGAGAGAGGCCGTCTTGCACTGAAAAAGGTCGAGATGACTCACGGAGAGCATAGTCCTCAGTACCGTCAAGCTCAGCGCGAATACCGGGAGGCAGCCGCCAAACTCGAAGCGCAACATGCCGAATTGTCAAAAGAAGCCCAATTGATCAAAGATCAGGATAGCAAGTTCACCGTCACCCTCGCGGATGTAGAGGGCAAAGAAAAGACCCTTAAGCTTTCCGAGATTGTCCGTTTCTATCCGGCGAATTCCCTCACTTTCACGGACAAGCTCAGGATTTATTTCTCACGATGGTGGGAGTTCCTGAGTCAGGAACCGCGGGAGGCCAACACCGAAGGCGGCGTAATGCCGGCCATATTCGGGACCTTCTGCATGACGGTGCTGCTGGCGCTGGCTGTGGCGCCCTTCGGCGTCGTGGCCGCTCTTTACCTACGAGAATACGCCAAGCAAGGCAAGCTTGTGTCCTTGGTGCGCGTCTGTGTGAACAATCTTGCCGGAGTGCCGTCCATCGTTTACGGCGTATTCGGCCTCGGCTTCTTCGCATACGTGCTGGGAGGCTCGATCGATGCTCTCCTTTTTCCCGAGCGGCTGCCGAACCCGACTTATGGAACCGGAGGCTTGCTCTGGGCGTCACTGACGCTTGCACTGCTCACGGTTCCGGTTGTGATCGTGGCAACGGAAGAGGCGCTCGCCGCAGTCCCTCAATCGATGCGGGAGGGGTCGCTTGCATGCGGCGCGTCCAAATGGCAGACAATCAAATATATTGTACTTCCGCGAGCCATGCCGGGCATCATGACGGGGCTCATTCTTGCAATGGCGCGCGGGGCCGGCGAGGTTGCGCCTCTCATGCTCGTAGGCGTGGTGAAGCTCGCGCCGGAACTGCCGATCGACTCGATATTCCCGTACATTCATCTGGAGAGGAGCTTCATGCACCTTGGCTTTCATATTTATGACGTGGGTTTTCAGTCAAGAAATTCCGAGGCCGCGCGTCCGATGGTGTACGTCACGACTTTTCTACTCATTAGCCTGGTCTTTGCGCTCAACGCTGCATCGATCATGATCCGGAATCGGCTTAAGAAGAAATTTTTCGGCGGGCATTTTTAGTCGGTAGGCGCGGGTCTGAGCCCCGCGCCTACCGACCAATCTGAGGCATATTATCCATGGACATGGAAAGCACGAACGGGCAGACCGTCTATCACATAAAGAAGGGGCCGGATGGAACGCTCCTGTCGATCGAGCACTTCGATCTCTGGTACGGAGAGACTCAGGCCCTCTTCGACGTGACGATGACCGTGGAGAAAGGCTTTGTCACGGCCCTCATCGGTCCTTCAGGCTGCGGGAAGTCCACCCTTCTCAGATCCATCAACCGAATGAATGACCTGATTTCGGGGCTTAAGACCGACGGAAAAATCGTGCTCGGCGACACGGACATCTATGGTCCGAACGTGGATGTCATCGGGTTGCGCAAAACGATGGGCATGGTCTTCCAGAAGCCTAATCCGTTCCCCATGTCTATCGCGGATAACGTGAGCTACCCGTTGCGGGTGGACGGCATCCGCAACAGGAAAGTGCTTGAGGAGACCGTGTACAATGCACTCGTGCATGCGGCTTTGTGGGATGAGGTCAAAGACCGCCTCCGCGACAACGCTCTGGGACTATCCGGCGGTCAGCAGCAGCGGCTCTGCATCGCGCGGGCCATTGCGGCCGACCCGGAAGTTCTGCTCATGGACGAGCCGTGCTCCGCGCTCGATCCGGTCGCCACAGCAAAGATTGAGGATCTCATAGACGAATTGCGCGGACGTTACACCATCATAATCGTAACGCACAATATGCAGCAGGCGGCACGGGTATCGGACAACACCGCGTTCATGTACCTCGGCAAGCTGATCGAGTACGGTCGAACGTCCACAATCTTCACCAACCCCAAGGTGGATCGCACGCGGTTGTACGTCACGGGGCGGTTCGGGTAACCCGTTGTTTCCGTGGCACCCGTGTGTGGGCCCTTTTCCGGCACGTACCAAATCCACCAGAGCGGACCAACGGGTCCGCCCCTACCGACCTCGGTTGCCATCACGCGCCAAGCAGTCTGCCGCCCTACTCTCAGCCAAAATTAAAAGCCCGGAGGGCGTGTCCTCCGGGCTGTGGTATCGGAAACTGACTCCGAATTCGTCTAGAACTCGATCAGGATTGACCCCTGGACGCACTGGATCGGGTCGCGGCTAAGGTACAGAGCACCCGGACCAGTGGTTCCCGGTACGACCGCACCGCCAAAGACCCCGACAGCCTGCCAAGCTTCCTTGAAGAAGTCGCCCGGCTGCCAGTACGAGTACCGGGTCTTGAAAGTGAGGCCTTCCAGCAGCTTCCAATCAACGCCGAAGTTCGCTTCCCAGCCGATGAAGCCATCCTCGACGAACGGGCTCGTACGGCCATACATAGCCCTTAGCGCGTTCACGTCGAGGAAAGTCCTATTCAAACCAGTGGTGCTGAACTGCCCCAGCCATACACCGGCCTTCTCAAGCCGGTGGGCCCAGATGTACGAGCCGTAGATGTTCAAGTTGCTCGCCACCGCATGGTCGTACCGTGCCGCAAACGCATACGCGTCCGCCATCTGGCCCGTGCCGTCCGCATGGAAAGTTTGGAGACCGCCCGCATAGGTGTAGAACATGAGATACTCATACGGCTCGAGGGCCTGGTAGTTGATAGCCCTGATCCCGTACGCCTTCGGGTTGCGGCCCGCGCCCGCGACGCCGAGAACTCCCGCGGTCACCGGGTTCACCGCTGCAAGTGCAAACCAGCCGTTATTCAAAACCGGACCCGAGGATTGCACCCACAGGAGCGAGATCTTGGACGGTCCCAGCACCACGCCCGTTTCAAGGAAAACATTGTAGGTTTCGGTATGGGTCTCAACGGATCCGGAATTGGCCAACAGGACGGAGCCGATGGTCCCCAGCAAGACAGGGTGCACGTTGATCATATTCCACGCGTACTCACCGTTGGCAAAGAAGCGGCCGTTAAAGTACTTGAAGTAGATCTGATAGTCGGTCAGCGACACGTCCGCGATAGTGGCGCTCGTCCCCGGGCGGTCCGGGAGGGGTCCGCCGCCCTCACCCTGGTGCCGCAGCTGCCAGATGGGACCGAAGCCGATCTCCACGGGCCCGTTGCAGTAGGTTACAAAGTAACTCTGGAACAACTGGTTCTGTGCAGCATTGCCCACGCGGTCCGGCGACTGGGGATAACTCTCCAGAAGACCGTCGGTCAACCAGATCGCGCCCAGGAAACGGAACGGGCCGTACGGGACGACAGCGAGGAAGGCGTTGGCGCGGGTATTGTACCCCAGGTTGGAAGCCACTCCCAAGGGGAAGTCTTTCACACCGATAGAGAAGGTCGCCCATGGAGTGTGAAACGTTGCCCGGATCTGCTCCCAGCTGCCTATGGCTGCAGTGTTGTACGCCGCGTTGGGGCTGGAGTCGTGCATGTACCAGCGCTCAAAGGGCGGGACACCCACGCCGCTCACCGCGCCCGCACTCGTCTGATTATACTTGTTACGATACCCGCCGACCGTGTACACACCATGCACTCTGATGGCGGGATTCACCTTGATCGTCGGGATCAAGGTCATCTTCTGGTCGTGAATCGCCGCGTCGCTCCCCCAAGTGGAGAAGCCGCCGCGGGTGATAAGGTATCCCGGAGCAGCAGCAAGCTGGCTCGTCGCATTATCGAGATTTGTCGGCAGCACCGCGCCCCGAGCCCACGTGCTGGGCCCAGCGAACCCAATAAAAGGCGGGATGACGCCTGCGGCAGGCCCCTCCTGGAGCGACGCGATGCCAAAGAGATCGTTGTTCCCCAAGCGGGCAAAGTACCGCAGCCGGTTTTCCCACGAGCCTGTCATTTCGAATTCCCAGGCGAGGGCAGCCGCGGCAAACCCGCTAACAAACATGACCGTCACGATCAGTGCAAGAAGTCTTTTCATCTCTTCCCCCTAATCCTCAATCAATCAATCGAACGCCCGCAGGCGCCATCACACATTTTGGTTAGCCAATACGCATTCAACACGAAAACAATTTTCCCCTCTCTGGCGGTATTCCCAGGGTGAACGATCACTTCCCACACCGGCGGACGTCGAATCCGCCGGATAAAATTTCTTTTAACGGCTTTGCACTTATTACCATCGTTAATGGGTAGAGTCAAGAAAAACTCAGCGTAACCCGTAACCCTTCAGTTATCCGCGGTCTGGGCGGTGTGGACAAAGCAGAGCGGAGTCCTGCATCTTCGAGGAGCATGGAGAGAGTTTGTGGCTGA
>JAIWNO010000232.1 GCA_020216785.1 Desulfomonile sp. | reverse complement strand
GAGCTTCCCTCGGTATGTGAGCACATCCATCTGCCGCTGCAGAGTGGTTCCGATCAGGTACTCTCGGCCATGAGACGAGGATATACACGGGACGAGTACTTGAGCAAGGTGCGCTCACTGCGCGAGCGTTGTCCAGGTGTTGCGATCACCGCGGACATCATTGTCGGCTTCCCCGGCGAGACTGAAGAAGATTTTGCGCAGACCTGCTCTGCATTGGAAGAGATTCGCTACGACCAGATCTTCTCGTTCAAATACTCTTGTCGACCGGGAACCGTAGCCGCGCGTATGACTGGCATGGTGGAAGAGAAAGTCAAGGCGCGTCGCCTCGCAGAGATCCACGCGATCCAGGATCGTATAACCGAAGACTACCACCGGTCGGCAGAAGGCACTGTGGAGGAGGTCCTCGTCGAAGGACGCCGGGACGCCCCGGGCCAACCCTTCGGCCGGACCCGCACCAATAAAATCGTAAACCTGGAAGCCTCGGATCCCGCGCGCGCAGGTGACCTCGTACGCGTACGCATCACCAAGGGACTTAAACACTCTCTGCTTGGCGAGCGAGAGACGTAACCGCGGCTCATATAGCGATTCTCCAAAGTAATAACGGATGGAATTCCGACGACCGGTACGGGATGGCGGATGATCATCGAGCAGCCAGAGGCATGTCCAGCACCGAACGCATAATCTTCTCGCCGTGATCCACAAAGCTCGTCCCGTTTTTCAGGCTGTTGACGATGACCGCAAATGCGACCATTCGGCCGTCCAACGAAAGTCCATAGCCGGCCAAGGCATTCACTCCTCGAAGATTTCCCGTTTTCGCCCGAATGCGCCGCTTCACGGACGGGTCGGTGAATTTGTCCTTGAGCGTCCCGTCCGCTCCTGCGATACCGAGAGATGATACGAACTCGCCCGAACAGGAAAAATCCGCTGCTGCAGCCAGGAGCACCCGCACCAGCACCGACGCGCTGAGGCGGTTCTGCCGCGAGAGACCGCTGGCTTCGCTGAGCGTAAAGAGCCCCTCGTCAATTCCGAGCTCTAATAAGCCCTTCTGTATCACGGAGAGACCTTTTTCCCTGGTTCCGGGAGGGCCGTACACTGCCGCACCGAGAGCGAGGCTCAGTTGCTCCGCTATGAAGTTGTTGCTGAACTTGTTCAACCAATATGTGACGACAGCCAGCGGCGGGGAGCGGAATTTCACATACAACGTTGCATTGGCCGGGACCCTGCCTCGGATTACCTTGCCGAAGACACGGATACCCTCGCGCAGTAAGAATTCCTTGAAGACCTCTCCAGTGTACAGACTGGGGGTGCTGACGTTAACGTACCGGCTCTTGGAGGGGGCCTTGACGCCGATTTGGCCCGTGACGCGGATGATGTCCCGGCCGGTCTGAGTACATTCTTTCTGGATAGAAAGCTCAGCGCCGCGGCGACCTTCGACCGTTTCCACAGCGGACTTGAGAGAAGCGTACTCAGACTGGGGGTCGGCGAGGACTCTTGCGGGTTCGCCCGGCCTCGATCCCGGATGCACGGTGATTCTCATCGAGTTGAAGTTCAGGGATAAGGCGCCGTAAGGAGCGTGATACGACCGCGTGCCCAACTCCTCCTGCTCGTCCAAGGGCTTGTCGGGGATAAAGTACGTGTCGTCCACGATCACGTCTCCACGTATCTCTTTGAGCCCCGAGTCCCGAACTTCCCGCGCAAGCGCAAACAGCTGTTCGCTGACGAGATAAGGGTCGCCCGACCCTTTGAGATATATGTTCCGCGCTGTCGATCCCCTGAGGTTGTCCACCAAGACCTCGGTAACAAATGTGAAGTCGGGCTTCAGCGCTGTCAAAGCGGCCCAACTGGTGACGATTTTCATGGTGGAGGCCGGCACGAGCGGCAGGTCAGGGTTCTTTTCCAAGAGCACGGCACCGGTCCGCGCATCCGCCACCAGAAGGGAAATGGCAAAAGTCGACGGCAGCTCGCGGCGGATCACCTCGTCAAGAAGGCGATTGAGCTCGGGAGACGCGGCGGCGAATGCAGAAAAGGGGGTACACACGGCCAACAGAAGAAGGACAATTGTTGCAGCGCAAGCGAAGAGCCGTCCGCAACGCGTACGGCGGAACGCGAGAAGGTGAGCGCGCTGAAGTGGGGGATTCTCCAGAATGAGCTTAAGCATATCTACATTCTCCGTTGAAATTGCGGCGCTTTGTCTGGCAGATCGTGTCTGTGACGTGGTCGTGGGGCGAAATGCCTCATGCGCGCTGACGTCCGGATTCGCCTGATTTATCAGCTGGATGAGCGATATCCGATAACAGGTCGGGTGTCAAGGAGAGGTTGTAGCGGGGGCTGCGGGGAGCGTACGCGTTTGTCAAATAATAGTATGTAAAATCAATTACATAAAAATTTCATAAGAATAGTCTCTAGTAAATTATCTCAACTTCCTGAAAGAAAATTCATTTTTTGCTTGACAAAAAAATCAGTGGTTATTAATGCAATCTCCAACATTTCGAGCTGGGAGGAAGGGTATGTTGAGAAGAACACCCTCTACGCCATTGGTATGTCTAGTTCTTTTCGTGTCGCTTGCCGCATACAACTACGCCGCGGCTGCTGACCCGCAGGAGTCCCTCGAAATCCTTCTCAAACCCAACAGCACCGCGGCTGCCGCGGCCGGTCAAACAAAGGCCAAAGCGGCACGTGCCACCGTTGCTCCGCGCCCCATGTTGCCTCCACCGGCAGCGTATGGATATTTGCCGCCCTCGGGCCCCATCACCAAGGTCAAGGCGCTCGCGCCGCAGGCCTACTATGCCTACGATCCGCCGTGCATCCTACCCAAACCTATGCAGGGTCAGTGGGACATGAGTTTTCAGGTGATCATGGGACGCGTGAAAGGCACAATCGGTTACCCCCGAGTCTCTCCGTGGTGGGGCGGATGGTGGGGCTGGCAGAATGAGGCCGACCTCAACGACGATCTCGGTGTGCCCGCTCACGGGACAATGCTGCAATTCACCGCCAAATATCAGTTCCGCCCGAATTGGGGCGTGCGATACACGATCCTCGGCAATCAGTTCAATGGCGGCACGAACCCGACACGACAGTTCCTGTTCGGCGCCAATTGGTGGAGTGGCGGCTCCTGGATCACTCCAGGCCTCCCTATCAACACCCAGTGGCAGCATCAGTATCAAAGACTGGAACTCGTGTATGACGCGCTCAAGACCTGTTCCGGCATGGTGAGCATCTCGGGGGGCTGGGTCCACACCGACGACAAGATCAACGTGAACTGCTGGACTTGCGGAAACTGGACCTCCACCTTCAGCCAGGGCGGCGACTCGGCAGTCATCGGATTGGATTTTCAGCGCTGCATCCGCACTGCGCCCAACGGCGGGACCTTGTCGCTGGATTGCAAGGGCGCCGTGATCTTCCTCGACAACGTGGAAGGGTATGACGTGGAAGCAGGGCTCCGCTTCTCGATCCCGCTCAACTGCGGTAGAGCGGGCTACATGAAGGGCGGCTACCGTCTCCTTAGCTACAAGAAGTCGCAGACCGAGCTTCTCTTCTCCAACACGATCGAAGGCGGCTATGTGGCTTTCGGGTTCATCTTCTGATCAACCAGTGACTTCGGCCGGTAAGTGAGGAAAAGGTTGAACCGATGTCGTCCGATCCGGAGCGTCACCACACAAGGCGACCCGGAGGGTCCGACACACAACGGACGATCATAGGAATCCCTCGCCCTCTCACCGGCCCTTGCGTTTCATGAGCCCGGCCGCTTGACCGCGACTCCCAGCTCGACTGCCACGGTCGGGCTTTTTTTTCTTTTTGGAGTTCGAGATCCCCACAATGGTACGGTTGTGTCACACCAACATCAATTGGCCGGGATGAGTGCCGGCGCCTTTCTCAGGCGCTCCACAACGCGATCCTGTCCCAGGACTTCAAGCATCTCGAACAGGCCCGGTCCGACCGACGTTCCTGACACCGCGGTGCGGGTGCCGTTGATCACGATTCCCGCCTTGATCCCCTTTTCTTCAGCGAACGAACGGAATGCGTCCTCGGTGCTCTCGTGATCGAACACTGCCAATTTCGCAAGGCGATCCGCAAGCTCGGGCAGAAGTTCCCGCAGGCTCGGATGCTTGAGCAGGTTCTTTTTTACCGCCTCGTCATCGAAAGTGAAATCGTCGCTGAAATAGCACCGTCCGCGGGTCGAAAACTCCTTGAGCGTGTGATAGCGTGCCCTGATAAGGTCAACAGTCCGGCTGAACCACTCCCGGCGCTCACCCTCGAAGGAATCCCGCCACAGGCCCGCGTCCATTAGCTCGGCCTTCACGTACGGTAACAGCTCATCCATCGGCATGGTTCGGATGTAAGTCGCGTTGAAATGGAGCGCTTTCGGGTCGGTCCAGTTTTTCTCGTCGCCCGGAACGTAGTTGAACACGGAGTTCGCCCGGTTGATGCGTGAGAGGTCGAATGCTTCGATAAGCTCCTCTCGGGTGAAAAACTCCCTACCGTCGGGGGACGACCATCCCAAGAGTGCCATGAAGTTACATAGCGCCCACGGCAGGAATCCGCGCTCGCGATAGTACGCTAGTGTAACAACTTCTCCGTGACGACGTTTGGACAGCTTGGTGCGCTTGCTGTCAAGAGTCAGCGGCATGTGAGCGAATACGGGCGGCTTGATGCCGAGCGCCTGATAGATCAGTATTTGTTTGGGGGTGTTGGCGATGCCGTCGGCCCCGCGGATAACGTGGGTAATCCGGTCCTGCTCGTCGTCGACCGCATTGCAGAGAATATAAAGAGGCCGGCCGTCGGACCGCACGATCACGAAATCTTCGATGTCCAGGCAACGCTTTTCGACCCTGCCATAGACGAGGTCGTCGAAGGCAACGGCCGCAGTGGGATCGCGCGGAGTAGCAAAGCGGATCACATACGGAACGCCGGCCTCCATCTTGCGATGGATCTCCTCGGCGGGCAGCCGCCGGCACCGGCCGTCGTACGTGTACGCGATTCTGGCTGCTTCAGCGGCTTCGCGCTGTACATCGAGCTCCTCTTTCGTACAGAAACACCGGTACGCGTGGCCCGTTTCGAGGAGCCGGTTGGCCGTCTCGAGATGCTTGGCCGCATTCGCCGTCTGAAAGTAGGGCCCTTCGTCCCACTCCAGTCCGAGCCACGTGAGTCCGTCGAGTATTTGCTGCACAGCCTCTTCGGTGGAGCGCTCCAAATCTGTGTCTTCAATCCTGAGGACGAAGACGCCGTTGTTCTTGCGTGCCCACAGCCAGTTGTAAAGAGCGGTCCGCGCTCCGCCGATGTGAAGGTACCCGGTCGGCGAGGGGGCGAATCTCACGCGGACCTGCATAGTTGACTCAGTTCCATGTGAAATGTGCGTCATACGCTGGAATGTCTCTCCGAAAAATTATTCTGTCGGATCGAGGACGACTACCGGAACCTTCGCCCTGCGGCTCAAGGTATGGCGGTCTTCGAACGAGCCGGCAATATCTCCGCAGTGCATAGGCACCGCGACTTTGGGGTTGAGCTGGGAGACGGCGTCCGCTGCCTGGGTGGCGGTCATGGTGTAGACCCCTCCGACGGGAACCAGCGCCACATCCGGTTTGAAAGTGGACATTTCCGGGATCACGTCGGTGTCTCCCGCGTGGTAAATGCGCACGCCGTCAACTGTCACGATGTACCCGACCCACTTGTTCTTCTTGGGATGAAAGTCTTTGTCCGTGTTGTAGGCCGGGACGGCTTCGACGGTGACATCGCCCACAGTCAGGGTCTTGCCGACGGAGATTTCCCTGAACGCGTCGCCAAAGCCGGCCTTGCAGTCGGAAGGCCCGATGATCACGGTGGAAGGCTTGCGGATCTTGGCCACGTCTTTTTCTGAGAGGTGATCGTAATGACTGTGCGTGATGAGGATCACGTCCGCCGGCACCGCGCTCTTGAGTTTCCACGGGTCGATGTAGACGACCGCCTTGTCTCCCTCGATACGGAAGCTGGCGTGTCCGAGCCACTTGATCTTCTCTTTCACGAAAGCTTGGAGATCCATGGTTTCCTCCTCGTTCAATTCGGGCATATTCGGCGCAACGCTATGCAGCTCACGCCGCTTTATAAGGAAAACCGGGCCTCTTGCCCCCGCGTGAAGCCGATTCGCCTTCGGGCGCGCTGAGGGACGCCTCCGGCACCGTTGACTTCGCACGCATAGGGCCGCTCAATACAATAATGTCCGTTCGGAAGCCGAACGGGGTCGCATAACAACAACCATTGTACGCACGCCCCATCCGAATTGCAAACCGTTCCGAGCCCGGCCCCCGACCATCCACTTACATGCGGCCGGTCAGCTTTGAAGAGTGTAAATTTTTCGCAGAGGATAGGGCGCGGAAATTGCGGTTTAGGGACAGGTTTTGGGTCTGATTGAATTATTTTTTCGCGCTCGATGAGTTTTTTAGAAATTTAGCCGCGCTGGAATATGACCTCCCAAGGGGTAACCCATGAGGGAGGTATGTGATGAGACATCCATGCGCGGTTCACAGGTACTCTGATACCATAGACGAACAGACAAATGAAAGATTTTTGTCTCTGCGCAACACTCAGGCTGGGATTCTCGATGTGCTGTTTGGAACGATCGAGCACTTCTTTGGTGATTTTCACGAACTGTTTTCGAGGGTGAAGGACGGGCGTGCCCCGAAGAAGATCACCTACTCCATTCCGGCTCTTGCCTTTGTGGGCGTGTTGATGTTCCTGTGTCATTTAGGTGCGAGGCGCCGAATCAAGCTTCAGTTGAATACGGACTCGTCTGTCGGGACCTTCCGGGATCTATTCGGCGTTGATGCCATCCCCCACGGCGATACGCTCAACGATGCGTTCAAACAATGTAATCCCGAAGACTTCCAGGCCGTAGTGTGCAATATGGACGCAATGCTCATACGCAAGAAGGTCCTGTACTTTTCCCGGGTCTTGGACAAGTATTTTGTCGTCGCCATCGATGGTACCGGGACCGTAACGTATTCTCAGCGTCATTGCCCCCACTGCCTCACGCAAACTCACAACGGCAAGACCGTCTATTATCACAATGTCCTGGAGGCGAAGCTGGTCGGGCCAAACGGATTTGCTTTCTCTGTCATGAGCGAGTTTATTGAAAATCCGGGAGCAAATCCGAAGAAACAGGACTGTGAACTCAAGGCTTTTTATCGTCTGGCCCGGTGTTTAAAATCTGCGGGGATTATGGCTGGAAATTTACAATAATCCTGAAAGACAAAGATCTTTCCTCGGTCAATGAGGAGATCCATGCGCTCGTGTCGCTGCAACCTGCCAATCGACTCTGTTTCCGAACCGGGAAGCAATGCGAGATAAGGCAGGATTTGCGATGGATAGACCAGATCCTCTACACTGACTCGGGGCGGACAGAGCACACGCTCCATGCCATTGAGTGCGTTGAGACAAAGCCGGACAGACAAGGCCGACAAATCCCAAGCACCTGGAGGTGGATAACCAACGTGAGCGTCTCCAGTGCAAACGTGATCGTCCTGGCCAATGACGCAGGGAGGAGAAGATGGAAGATCGAAAATCAGGGATTCAACGTCCAAAAGAACGGGGGGATACTGTCTGGAGCACGCCTATACCACCGATTCCAACGCATCCAAGATATTCTGTTATCTCTTACAAATCGCCCACACCCTTTCTCAGCTGTTGTACTACGGGAGTCTGCTGGGAAAAACCGGACGACGGGCACTGGGCGCGGTGAAGAATCTCGCCCTGCGTCTGCTGGAAGCCTAGCGGAACGTCTCAATTACAAGCACCCAGATCGCCGAAATGAGCCGGCGGCGGTTCCCGATACGATTCTGTCCCGATACCTTATGAGGAACCTCGCTCCATCAGCATCCCCCGGAACGCCATGACGAGATTCCTGCCAAGTCCCCTTGAAGATCCGGCCCCCCCAGAAGGACAACTCCGTCCTGAAATGTCGGCCTAACCTCAAGCCCCATTCAACTCGTTCACGACTGCCGCCAAGAAACCTCTCGCTCGTCATTGCCGGTTTGAACGGTTGACTATGGACGTACATCATCATAGGGCCTATTTCTGATCCCCCCAACATTCGCCCGACTTTCTTTTCTTGCTCATAAATATCCCGGCCCTTTTGAATCTTCTTGTAGAGGTTCAGGAAGTTGTCCAGTCGGGGGGCTGGGAGAAGGCGGCTCTTTTGCTTCCAGGCCTTACTCCGCTGTAGCTGAGATTTCTTTGAGAGGACGTTGAATGAGTTACCTCCACATAACCCAAGAACCATATAGCCCTGGAAGGCATTGTCGAGGGCTACAACGACCCACTTCCAATAATGAGGCTTTTCTGCTGTCCATGGGAGCAGATTGCAGATCGTTTCGAGAGCGTGCAAGGATTCGAGTTCCTCATCAGTTCTGAGCCAGCGATCCATTACGATCCCCCCACATCGCTTTGCAAGTGCTGTAAACCACTTAGCAGTTAGGCGTACTGCCCGGCGGAAATCCTCAATAGCATCCCACTCTCTGAATCCGAATCAACTCGTGCTCTTCTCCAGAAGATGCGCGATCATCGTGGAAGCGTCCTCCACGAAAACGCCCGACCGCTCGGCGCTGACCTCCGAGAAGTGTTTTTTCGCCTCCTTGCGTGCGTTCCCCCATTCGTTCGAGTCCAGCTGTATAAACGGGACCGGGTCTGTGGAATGAGTCCTCAACTCCACCGGTGTGCGGTGGTCAGGCATAAGGAGCAATCGCCAACTTGAGAATTCATTCAATCCCTCGAGGAGCGGACCGACAACCTTTTCGTCAAAGTCTTCGATGGCGCTCTTCTTGAGGTCCAGATAGCCAGAGTGGGATGCCTCGTCGGGCGCTTCCACGTGCAGGTATACGAAATCCTTCCGCCGGAGCGATTCCAGTGCGGCGTGCACCTTCCCCGCGTAGTTGGTGTCGAGATAGCCCGTCGCGCCCGGCACCTCGATAGGCTCAAGGCCCGCGCACTTACCAATTCCTTTCATGAGGTCAACAGCGGCCACCACGGAGCCTGAGATCCCGAAATTCTCGCGAAGCGTCCGAAGCTTAGGCCGTTTGCCATGACCCCACGGCCACACCGAGTTCGCCGCCTTCTTACACCGCTGGCTCCGGCGGACATTTACCGGGTGCTGCTCCAGGACCTTCCAGGACTTGACGATCAGCCTCAGGAGCACAGCAGCGCAATCTCCCTTTGGCAGGCGATCGGCCACCGGTTGCCCGGGGAAATCGTGCGGAGGATAGGTAACGCAGCTGTCCGGGCCGTTTTCCCACACGAGGAGGTTGCGATAGGATACGCCCGGATAGAGCGTCAAGCCGAGCGATTCCGCATAGGGCTGAAGCGCCTCAAGAAGCTGCCGCGCCTCAATGCTCGAAATGTGCTCCGCACTGTGGTCACCCATCACGGTAAAGTTGCGGTCGAGATTCACAAAGTTGAGCCGAAACGCCAGATCGTTGGGGCCCAATTCCACACCCATCGAGGCCGCCTCGAACGGGGCTCGTCCCGTATAGACGTCTTGTGGTGAATACCCAAGGATCGAAAGGTTGGCGACATCGCTGCCCGGTTCCATGCCCAGGGGTACGGTTCGAGCCAGCCCGATCGTCCCGGCGGATGCCATCTTATCCATCCACGGAGTGTGTGCTGCTTCGAGTGGCGTGCGGTCTCCCAGTTCGGGTATGGGCAAGTCGCCCATGCCGTCGGGAACAACGATGATATACTTTGTTTTAGATTCCAAGGACATCCAACACCTTCTTCAATTCAGCTTCGCAAATGGTGGGCTCGCATGATCCCGGTCCGCTCGAGACCTTGATTGCATTGTCCGGGTCTTTCAGCCCGTGGCCCGTAAGGGTGCAGACGATGCGGGCCCCTTTGTCGAAAAGGCCTTCTTTGTTCTTCTTGATAACACCCGCAAGCGACGCTGCGGACGCAGGCTCGCAGAAAATCCCTTCGGTTGACGCAAGGAGTTGATAAGCGGCGAGGATCTTCTCGTCGCTCACCATGTCGATAAGGCCGCCCGATTCATCACGGGCTGCTTCGGCAGGTCTCCACGACGCCGGGTTGCCGATGCGGATCGCCGTGGCGATCGTCTCCGGGTTTTCGACCACATGGCCGCGTACAATCGGCGCGGCCCCTTCTGCCTGGAACCCGATCATTTTCGGCAATTGGGAAATTTTGCCCGCGTCGCGACGCACCTTGTACCCGGCCCAATACGCGGTGATGTTCCCAGCGTTGCCCACGGGAAGGGCGTGGAACTCGGGCGCGTCTCCGAGAGCATCGCATACCTCGAACGCGGCGGACTTCTGGCCTTCGATTCGGTGCGGATTGATGGAATTCACCAGTGTTATCGGGTAATTCTCCGCGATCTTCTTGACAAGTTTCAGAGCGTCGTCGAAGTTGCCGAGCAACTGGATCACCGTCGCGCCGTGAATCATCGCCTGCGCGAGTTTGCCGAGCGCGATTTTGCCCTCAGGGATGACCACGAAGGCCTTGATGCCGGCGCGTGCGGCGTATGCCGCGGCCGAGGCAGAGGTATTGCCGGTGGATGCGCAGATCACCGCCTTAGAGCCAGCTTCCACAGCCCTTGAAATGGCCACGGTCATGCCGCGGTCCTTAAAGGATGACGTCGGGTTCAGTCCCTCGTATTTCACATACATCGAGATGTTCGGGTTGATCTTGGACGCCAAACGCGGGACGGGTATCAGCGGAGTTCCCCCTTCCAGGAGGGTTACGATATGTGCCTCATCGGCAAAGCGATAGTAGTCGGGATACTCCCGTATCACACCTTTCCACATGATCATTCTCCGCTCTGTATTGCGACGGTCTCAAAAAGGGATGGGTTACTGCCGCCCGTCTCATGAAAGCTTTTCGTCTTCAATCCGTATAATGACCGGC
>JAIWNO010000231.1 GCA_020216785.1 Desulfomonile sp. | reverse complement strand
GGTCCTTCCACCACATCGATTTCCCCGATCCGGCGGGCTGCTTCCAGGATATTCGCCTCGCGCGCTCTGTGCGTCAGGAACACGACCGGCACATCCTGTGAACGATGCCGCGCCTTCTGAACCACCGAATGGATGCTGATTCCGCGCTCGGCCATAATACCCGATACTTTGGACAGCACCCCCGGTCGATCCAACGCCTGCACCCGAATATAGTAGTTGGTCACGATGTCGCTCATGTCCATAACGCCCGACGTGACGATTCGGTCCTCTGGGTAACCCGCGGGGGGCACACGCATTCCGCTGCCCTGAACGATGTTCCGCGCGATCTCGATCACGTCTCCTGCGACGGCCGAGGCTGTCGGCTCCCGGCCGGCTCCACGACCGTAGAAGAGCAGATCGCCCGCCATGTCACCCTCAAGGTAGATCCCGTTGAACACCCCGTCCACACGGGCTAGTGGGTGGTCTCTCGGGAGCATGGTCGGATGGAGACGCGCCTCAACCATCCCGTCATGGCGGATGATCACCGCGAGCAACTTGATTTTGTACGAGAACTCGCGGGCCATTTCCACATCAAAGGGATTGATTCCGCGGATGCCTTCTACAAATATATTTTTCACCGGCACACGGATGCCGTGCGTAAGGCTCAGCATGAGAACGAGCTTGTGCGCGGAGTCAAACCCGTCCACATCCAGTGACGGGTCGGCTTCCGCGTATCCCAGCTTTTGGGCCTCTGCGAGCATTTCGCCGAACGAGATGCCCGGGTTTTCGTCCATAGCGGTGAGGATGTAGTTGCACGTGCCGTTGAGGATCGCAAGCACCTTGTCGAAGCGGTTGGCGACCAGTCCTTCCCGCAGCGACCGTAGAATCGGAATCGCTCCCGCGACCGCGGCTTCGAACGCTATTTCCTTCCCGGCACTTTCAGCCGCACGGAAGATTTCGGCCCCGTGCTCTGCAAGCAGCGCTTTGTTGGCGGTTACGACATGCTTGCCCTTGTTCAGTGCCTCAAGGATGAAGCTACGCGCGGGCTCATATCCGCCGATCAATTCCACGATGATGGAAATCTCCGGGTCGTCCAAAAGCTCCCGAGCGTTCGTGGTGAGGAGCGATCGATCCACAGCCACCCCGCGGTCGGATTCTATGTCCAGGTCGGCGATTCGCTTGAGCCGCAGAGGCAGGCCGACCCGGCGTGAGAGAAGGTCGCCGTTCTCCTGCAGAATCTTAACGAAACCTCCCCCCACAATGCCGAAGCCTATAAGCCCGATACAAACCTCTTTCATGATTTATTCCCGTATCGAGCACATGTTCAGAGCGCGACAGATCGGGCCACGCGCGGAACGGCTTCTTTGAGTCCTTTGCCTTCGGCCAAGAATTGGCGGATGCCTCTGATCGCCTGCCGAGTGCGGAGCCTGTTTTCGACGAGCGCGAAGCGAACATGCTCGTCCCCATGCGGTCCGAAACCGATGCCGGGGCTCACCGCGACTTTCGCGTGCTCGGTGAGCAGCTTGCTGAATTCCAAAGAACCAAGATGCCGGTACGGCTCGGGTATCCGCGCCCAGACAAACATAGTGCCTTTCGGCGGTGGGACCTCCCAACCACAATCGTTGAGGCCCGAACAGAGCGCATCTCGACGGTCCTGATACTCTTCGCAGATCGCGCGCACGCAATCCTGGTCGGAATTCAGCGCAATGATCGCCGCAATCTGGATCGGCTGAAAAATTCCGTAGTCGATGTAGCTCTTCAGCCGCCGGAGGGCTTCGATCATCTTCGGGTTGCCCGCGGCGCAACCAACGCGCCAACCCGCCATCGAATAGCTCTTGGACATGGAGAACATCTCCACACCCACTTCTTTGGCTCCAGGCACGGAAAGGAAGCTCGGCGCCACATACCCGTCGAATGTGAGGTCCGCGTACGCGAAGTCATGGACCACCATGATCTTGTACTCGAGGGCGAACTCGACGATCCGCTCGAAGAACTCCCGATCCACAACCATGGTTGTGGGGTTGTGCGGGAACGATATGATGAGCATCTTCGGCAGCGGCCATGTTAAGCGGCACGCATTCTTGAGATCCTCGAAGAAATCATGATCAGGCGAGATCGGCACATGCCTGAGATCCGCTCCCGCGATCACCACGGAATACGGATGGATCGGGTAGCTGGGCGAGGGGACGAAAACGACATCACCAGGGCCCATGGTGGCGAGTACGAGGTGTGCGAGACCGTCCTTGGCCCCCATTGTGGCCACGACTTCCTTTTCAGGGTCGAGATCCACGTCGTAGCGGCGCTTCCACCAGTTCGCGAACGCCTCTCGAAGCTTGGGGATACCCGCGGACGCGCTGTATCGGTGATTCCTCGGGTCGCGGGTCGCCGCGATGACTTTTTCAACTATGTGTTCGGGGGTCGGGATGTCGGGGTTGCCCATACCGAGGTCGATAATGTCCTCTCCCGCCCGCCGCAGACGCATCTTCAGTTCGTTCACTTGTTGAAACACGTAAGGGGGAAGCCGTTTGATTGTTCTGAATTCTTCCACAATCACCTCCCGGCGGCAGTGCCGCCTCTGACAATTTCCTTCCGCACCTGCTGTTCTTCGCCTGGATTTAGCCTCGGGAAGATGCCGGGTGTAGTCGGGGACTGGCGGGAACAATTGGTTCTCCGCTGAAGCCGTCTCAACGATCATTCATTTCTCTGTGGCAGGCCCTCAAGAACCACAAGTCAGGCGCGGGTGCAATGCACAGCCGGCTGAATGTCCTCGCCGTTCAAGATAGCCGCGGCCTCGGGTGTCCGTTTGCCGAAGCCGTCATAAAGGATAAGCGACTCCTCCACGGGAGGAGATGAGTCTGCTCCAAGCCGGGCTTCTACGCACACGAGACCGGAAGGCGCTTCCTTCCGAGCCTGAATCCATAGCATACGCGCCGGTGTAAATCCAGCGTCTTTCATGGGATTCTTCATCTCATGGACGCGCTGAGCCGGATAAATGAGCGCCAGTCGTCCGCATTTACGGAGGAGGGAGCCTGCAACGCGAAACAGCTCACCACTTGGAAGCATGAGCTGATGCCGGGCGAGGGCTTTCTCTTCCATCCGGTTGAGGAAACCGCGTTCGGGGCTGTAGTACGGCGGGTTACACACCACCACATCGAATCGACCCGGTCTGAAAAGACGATCGGCCATCCGCGCATCGCCTCTGACAATAGACACCCGCGATTCGAGTCTGTTCAATTGTGCGCCCCGACACGCACGATCCGCAAGAGACGACTGAAGCTCCAGCCCAACGATCTTCGCTGTCTGCTCGCGCGCGGCAAGGCCGAACGCTATGGCGCCTGAGCCCGTCCCGACGTCCAATACCAGCTCGCCGGGCTTAATGTCTACAAACCAAGTCAGAATGAGCGCATCCTCCGACGCGCGGTATCCACGTCTCGCCTGGATCACCTGAACCTTGTTACGGAACAGGCCGTCCACTGATTCGTCCGCCCTCACGGGCACGTTGATCGCGTTCATATTCCTGTGCGTCAGCAGGTCCGTCGATTCGGAAAAAGGCCGTTGATCAGAAAACATTCAGCACCAGACCCGACGCGATCTTCGGATAAAAGTACGTGGATTTGTGCGGCAGCTTGTGGCCCAGTTCCGCCGCTGTCTCGACCTGTTCCACACGCGTCGGGTTGAGCACAAACGCGAGATTTACATCTCCGCACGCGACTTTTTCGAGCACCTCTGCCACCGAGGGGCTGTACTCGATCCTCTTCTCAGGGTCGTCTTTGTCCAATCCCAGCCCGTGTCCAATGACCACCTCCCGAAGGATCGTCACGTCCAGCTCTCGGAGTGCCTGAGGGACCTGCGCATCAATGAGCGAATCTACCGCTTCGAAGCTCTTCAGTCTGAGCAGCCAGAAACCTGATTCTCCGTGAACGACCAGCCCGAAATTGCCCGCGCGCTCAGACCAGTCGGACATGTGGGACAGCAGCTCACGCGCCGCTGCCTTCGGATCGGCCTCCTTGAATTGGTGGCGGTCGATCTGGAAGTACGGGGCAAGCCGTTCGAGGAGACGCTTGAAATTGAGGTCAGCATCGCCCCCGACCATCCGGTGAGCCGGCAGGATCGTCAAGCCGGGGTGCGACGTCGAGGTAAGATACATCATCACATAGCCCGCGTCCCCGTTGGTATCGCTGCCGGCCATCTCTCGCTTGAACGCAAGCGCGGTTTCGTACCGATGGTGGCCGTCAGCGATGAAGAGACTCTTGTCCCGCAGGTACTCGCTGATCTGTTGGATGGCAGCTTCGTCTTCGATGATCCAGGTGCGATGAATCGTGCCGTCATCCTCGACAGCCTGCTGCTGAGGCGGTCTTTGCATGAAGACACGGTACACGTTGATGACCCGGTGCTCCCGGTCGGTGAACAACGCGTGAATCGGTGTCAGATGCGAGTGACAAGCCCTTAGAAGGTTCAGTTGCTCCTGTTTGGGGCCTTTGTACGTCTTTTCGTGCGGCAGGACTTTGCCTTTGCCATAGTCATCAACCTCTACGAGTGCCACGATTCCGTCGATAGTGCGACGGCCGCCGTCAGGTCGGTCAAATTCCATCTGATAAATGACGAGTCCGGGCTTGTCCCGTCGGACAAGCACACCACGGTCGAGCCACGCGCGCAAGGTAGACGCGGCACGGGTATAACGGTTGTCCTCGTCGGTATCGGCGGGATACTGTTTGCCAAGCACCAGCCGGATAATGTTCAACTCATGGGCCTCGTAGAAAGCCTCCTGCTGCCGGGGCGATATGACATCGTAGGGCGGCGTTATGAGCCGATCCAGTTCTTTGGCGCAGGCGCCGTTGTAGTGAACGACCTTGAATGGGGCTATATTTGCCATCGAGAAAGACCTCTGGGTAGACGGGAGCGCTCCACGCTCTCTCTCCCGGCTTCCGCAGCAGGGCCGTGATTTCGGTCCGCCAAAGGTAGGGAAGTCAGGTTATCTTTTTTTTGTAGCACGTAAAATAGAACAGGGTCAACATGCACGAGTCAGGAGTTTCCCCAAAAATCTAGGTCGAAAAGAGGGAGAGTTGTAGGTTTGATCTGCTCTCCTTTCTCTTGATAGCCCGGATTCCTTGTCCACACTTGCTCAGAATGGCCTTTATTCCATCAGCCAGTGCATAATAACGGAAATCCGGTATTCCGAAAATGCGCTGCGCCGCGTTGAGGGCGTGCAAAGCCAAAATCTGGAGCTTGGGCTTGTATCCGATCCGGACCGTAGTGAAGGGCAGCAGCGAGGACCAACGCGGCCATGTTCTTGAGTCGCTCATAGGTCAAGACCCTGATGTCCTCGATATTGTAGTTTGATGAACCGGATGTGTGTTGCTTCAGACGAAAATGGACAATTCCCCTTGAATCGGTTAGCATATGACCGTGAAGGAGGATGTGGCCGTGGCAGGAAGAAGGAGGAAGTTTTCAGCCGAGGATAAGGTCCGGATTCTGAGGCGGCATGCTGCTTTACAGTTAACACTCAGAAGAGGCGTGCTTTCTTCATCAACGTGACGACGGTTTTGTATTCGTGAGCGCGCTCGGGAGTAATCTATTGACTTGGGACGACTTCGGCGACAAACGAGTCTCTCTGGAGACCACACAGAAGGTGGGGGCCGCGTTTTCCCCTCACAGGGAGTGGCGACTTTATGAATACAAAAACGCTGAGACTGGTACTGATAGCCTTCATAGTCACCGTCCTGGGGGCCTTACCATGTATGGCTCAGGATAAGCTAGCCAAGGGCGAAGCCAAGCAGATCGCAGAGGAGGCGTTCATCTACGCCTTCCCTATGGTCATGAACTACGGAACGATTTACGAGTACTTCATCGATAAGTCCGCGTCCGCGTACAAGTGCCCGATCAACCAGATCTACAATACGGCCCGCGTGTACACTCCCGAGGACACGACCATCGTCACCCCCAACAGCGACACGCCCTACTCGTTCGTTTGCATGGACCTGCGAGCCGAGCCGTATGTGGTGACCATGCCAGCGATCGAGAAATCGCGGTACTACTCGCTGCAGTTGGTTGATCTGTACACGTTCAACTACGGGTATGCGGGGAGCCGCACGACCGGAAACGACGGCGGCAACTTCATGATCGCCGGGCCGAACTGGAAGGGCGAGACGCCTGCGGGGATCGCCAAGGTATTCCGCTGCGAAACCGACTTCTCCATCGCGGTCTTCCGCACCCAGCTCTTCAACCCGTCCGACATCGAGAACGTAAAGAAAGTCCAGGCCGGCTACAAGGGCCAACCACTCTCCGCGTTTCTGAAGAAGCCCGCCCCGCCCGCTGCCCCGGAGATCAGGTGGCCGAAGATCGACAAGAAGTTGGCCGAAGCCGTTCCCTTCGCCTACCTGAACTTTATCCTTCAGTTTTGCCCCCCGGTGGGTGCGGCAGCGGTGGAGGAACCGCTACGATCTCGTTTCGCAAAAATCGGCATTGAGGCGGGTAAGCCCTTCTCTCTCGACAGGCTTACGGCAGAAGAAAAGGCTGAACTGGAGACGGGCATCAAGAGCGGCTACGACAGGATCAAGCAGAAGGTGGCGACCGTCGGCAAAGACGAGAACGGCTGGCGCGTGACCACGAACGCCTTCGGCGACCGAGCCTTCATGAAGGGCGACTGGACGCTGCGCGCCGCGGCGGCGATGGCCGGCATCTACGGCAACGACGCGGTCGAGGCGTTGTATCCCCTGCTCGCCACAGACAGTGACGGCAACAAGCCGGATTGCAGCAAGAACCGCTACACACTGACCTTCCCTGCCGGGCAGCTTCCGCCGGTCAACGCTTTCTGGTCGGTGACGATGTACGACGGCAAGACACAGCTCCTGGTCGCAAACCCGATTAACCGGTACCTGATCAACTCGCCGATGCTGCCGAACCTGAAAAAGAATCCGGACGGCTCGCTCACGCTGTACCTGCAGAAAGACCCCCCAAGACAGGACAAGGAATCGAATTGGCTACCAGCCCCGGACGGCCCGATCTACGTGGTGATGCGGCTCTATTGGCCGAAGGAGACCGCCCTGAACGGCACCTGGAAGCCGCCGGCAGTGTTGGTAAAATGATTTCCGCAACCAGTTGACACGCCTGAACATTGGAGGAATAATTGAACGAGGCGTAATCCGTCTTTTTAAGTGAGTCTCCTGGATTGGAGAGGCTTTTCGATTGGAATACGCTGCAAAATTACTTCGACTCTCAGGAATAAAAGTGTCCGGACTCAGTTCGCGAGGCGGGGTGAGTCCAGCCATAATCCCGTCACCATCGGCGAGGGTTTGTCTCGATCCAGTACGAGCTTGATCAGCACGTCTTCCGGCTCCTTGGAAAAGCGTGCCTTGAACAGCGTTACTGTTCCGCCGTACTGCACGTAGTGCCCAAGGTATTCCACGGACCGGACAATCCCGAGCTTCTTCTGCAAGCTCTTCTGGAGCTGAAGAAACGTTTCGCGTGATTGGGCTTTCTTCATGTCTTCAGAGAAATGGCTTGTGAAGAGGGAATAGTCTCCTTCGGAGAGTCCTTCGATAATCCCTCTTACAATGTCCGTGGCCTGGGTCTTGATTAAGTCTTCTGTAGCAGCCGGAACAATGCCGGCCCCCATACGGTCCGGCGTCCGCCGCGATTGCGCAGTTCCGTGTGAAGGCTGGAACATGAAAAAGAAAGCTGCGCTGAGCAAAATCGCCAATAGTGCCTTGGTGCTTTGCATCGGACGGTAACAGCCCCTTAATCCAACGTGACCAGCCCGATGAGCTTGCGTAATTGTTCAAGGCCCTCCTCGGAGATACTGGTGATCTCATATCCCGAGAGGTAGTCGCCATGCTCGTCGCGCTTGGTCCAGCGGCACTTCGCGTTGAAGAGGAAGGAATGCACCTGATCAAAGCCTTCCGGTACGATCTCGAAGGTTTTAATCTCGCCGAGGGTCCCCCCAATGCCGAGAATGCCCATGTTTTTTTCGGTAATGTCTCGAATGGTGCCGACCACTCCGGATTTCACGTCGCGGATCGGAACCTTGACCACCAGGTAGTGCCGAGGCAGGCCTAGGCTTTCCCGCGTGCTGACCGACCGTCCATAAAGTTCGTGGTCTTTGAGCAATTTCATGTTAATGAGCTGTTCGAAGGCCATTTGGAGCGCTGCCGGGGACATCTCGTATTTTTCCATAAGCTCCGTGTCGGTCATGCCGCTGCGGATGTCATTGATAATGTCTCGTGCCTTGATCTTGTGATCGGAGGGCATGATTGGAGGCCCCTTCCCGGACCGGCCTATTCCTTTTCAAACTCGACAAATTTAACGTAATTATACCACCCTGCAATGGCAAGCGGTCAACTGGTTGGCCCTCGGCCCGAGAAAATTACATGCTCAGGAGCCTTCTCCAAGCAGATAGGCCTTTGAATCGTACTTTTTCAGGGTCGGGCTTGTTGAAACCGGGCGGAAGGGACACATGCCACTTGCCCATGAGCACGAACGGCCCCCAGTAATACGGATGGCTCGTGCTCTTATCCGCGATGAGAGCAAGCTTGGCCTGACGGAGGGCCTCGGCCTTGGACTTCTCCTTGAGCTTGCTGTACATCGAGATAAAGAGTTTGGCCGTGCTCTCGTCGTTGACCTGCCACATGCTGAGGACTACCGAATCCGCGCCCGCCACAAGAAACGCCTGAGACAGTCCTAGCAGCCCATTGGAGACTCCAGGGGAGCCTGAGCCCGGTGAAAGGCACGACGACAGAACTACCAGGTCCGCGTTCAGCTTGAGCCCGTACACTTCCCCGAGTTGGAGAAAGCCGTCGTTCTCCGAGTCGCCGTAAAGCGAGAACACGATCGCAGGCTGCTGCCAGAGCTTTCCCACGGGCGTGAGCAACAGCCCGTGTGTCGCAAGGTGGATGTACCCGTATCGGCTCAAGTCCGCTTTCTTGAAGAGCGTCTCCGTGGCCTCGGCTCCGAAGTAGGTCTGTACAGGACCTCCTACAATTTTAGCGATCTCCGTAATCTCCCGCCGCGCGCCCGGAAGCGGCTGCAAACTCTGATCCCTCGTGCCTTTAGATTGCTCGCCGAAGGCAGTGAGCAGCCGTTCTGCCCCAGGGTTCAATTCCGCTTTCGCCGCTTTCTCGCTGTAAATAGCGTCGCCGAATGCCACGAGGCTCCACCCGGGATTGCTCAGGCGCTTTCTCGTCCGCAAGTAGCTGAAAAGCGAGGCAGTCGGAGCATAAGCGAACGCATACTTCTCCACGAGATATGTGGGCCGCTCCTGCGCGGACCAAAAACGCTTTTCCGCGTGCTCCGCCGAGCATACGAGAATCTCGAACGGCAGCGTGCTCAGGGGCCCGTGGGGAATGACTACCACGGCCTTTTTGCCCGTGAGGAAATGCTCGACTGGCTTGATAACCCGAGAATATATCCGGTACGCGACCGACGGGTCCCAGCTTTCCCGGGTGTCCGCACGGTACAAAGGCCGCATGAGCGCGTCCACGTCCCGTTCCATATCTTTAAGTGAATAGTCTATTGAGAAGGTATTGAAGCGGCCCTTGTCCATGGCAAAGATGTAGGTGCGGCTCCGCGTGACCATGTATTCCAGGATAGCCTCATCCGGGTCTATCACGTCTCTCTGAAGCTGCTGGACCGACGGTAAGCGAGGATACTTGACGGCAGCGTAAGCCGGGTGGTCCTTCTCCATAATCACCTTGAGCTTCTGGAAAGCCTTTTCCCTTGCGCGACGCTCTTCGACCAACTTTTCGATCTGCGCCTGGTTTGGGCCCTCTCGAGACAGCTCGGTCGAAATCCGCTCATTAAGCTTCTTCAGTCCAAGGCGGAGGCTCTTTTCTTTGATAAGCAGCTCCTGAGGCAAGTCGGAGAAGCTCGGTACGTTGGTGCGAGACAGCATGTTGTCGAACGTGGCCGCCTTGAGCCGTTCCGCGATTCTCAAAGCCTGGTTCTCGTACGCTCCGTCGGGGTCCTTCTTCGCCAGCGTCATCAGCGCGCTCAACGTAGTCTCAAATAGCGCGGTCTTACCGCCAAA
>JAIWNO010000321.1 GCA_020216785.1 Desulfomonile sp. | reverse complement strand
GCGACGCAAGGCCGTCGAATCTTCGTTCACGGGACCTCCGGACACCCACCAAAAGGCCTGCGATTCGGTCAGAACTCTTGGCAACTGCTATAACACACAAAATCGCCCGAGTTCTACTTCGGGCGTTCGTCGATGACACGTTTGGCCTTGCCGATGCTGCGTTCGATCGCTCCCTGATCCAGGATGCTCACGGGCACATGAATGCCTATGACGGCTTGAATCTTCGCGGAAATCTGCTTAGCAAGTTCGGCGATCTTCTCTTTGCCGGACGCATAAAGTGCAGGTTTGCCCTCGGTCTCAACAGTGATGGAGTCGATGTATCCCTTCTTGCCGAGACGGATCTGGTAAATCGGCTCCAGTTCCCCAAATTCCATTAAGACCGACTCGATCTGGGAGGGGAATACGTTGACGCCGCTGATGATCATCATGTCGTCGGAGCGGCCGAGGATCTTGTCCATAGTCACCAACGTTCGGCCGCATGCGCACTTTTCGCGGCGGAGTGTGCAAATGTCGCGGGTTCGGTACCGGATCATGGGCATAGCCCGGCGCTGCACCGCGGTAAACACCAGCTCACCCTCCTGGCCTAAATCAACCGGCTCGAGGGTGTCGGGGTCGATGATTTCGGGGTACACGTGGTCTTCGTTGATGTGGATGTTATAGTGCTCACACGTGAACGAGACACCCGGCCCCATAAGCTCCGTCAGGCCGTAGTGCTCGTACGCGTGAATGCCGCCCCGCCGTTCGATTTCATCGCGCATTTCCACCGTCCACGGTTCCGCTCCGAAGTGGCCGGTCTTCAAAGACGAGGCTTTGAGATCCACTCCCATATTCTCGGCTTTTTCGATGATAGTGAGGCAGTACGAAGGCGTGCAACAAAGTGCTGTAGTACCAAAGTCCTGAATCAGCATAATCTGCCGCTCCGTCATGCCGGCCCCTGAGGGGACTACTGCGCAGCCGACACGCATGGCGCCCTGCAAAAAGCCGAGCCCGCCGGTGAAGAGTCCCATTCCGTATGCATTCTGGAGGATGCTGTCAGGTCTGACTTCCTGGGCCCAGAGTCCCCTGGCCATGCATTCTGTCCATTGTTCCAGGTCGTCTTGAGTATAAGGGCCGGTGATGGGCTTGCCGGTCGTGCCTGACGAAGCGTGGATTCGCACCACCTCCGATATGGGCACCGCACACAATCCAAACGGATAATTATCCCGCAGATCGGTCTTTACCGTGAAGGGAAATTTGGCGAGGTCTTCGAGCTTTTGGAAGTCCTGGGGCTTCAGTTTCCTCTCGTCGAAGGCCCTTTTGTAAAAGGGGATTCGATCATAAACCCATTGAAGCGTTTCCTTGAGCTTCTCCACCTGGAAGGCTTTCATCTGGTTTTCAGGCATCGTCTCGAACTTCTCGTCCCAGTACTTCTTGGACATTTCGGTCCCTCCTTATACCGATGTTGGAATCTTTATCAGACATGTCGGATTGTGTGGGAATGACTGCGCTGAAGATAGGGAATCGCTTAAAGGCTGTCAAGACAAAACCACGGCCCCGGGCCGTCGCGATCTGCATAGGTAGTGGTGCCCGGCCTGGCCTTTAGCCCCCAATGTCTGCGCGACCATTGGGTCGCGCAGAGGAAAAGAAGTGCCCCTATGTCATGATCTTACGGCGTTTTCTGCTGGAGCGGAGGGGTGGCTCCGACGTTGTACGTTCGGAGTGTCACAGGCGCAAGAAGTCCTGGTCGCTTGCTCAAAAATTCAATGTGAGCGCAATCTCATGGAAGAGCCTCTTGTTGCTTCGCAACCCCGACGTGCAATATCGAAGCAGCTCCCTGCCGAGTAATCAACATCCTTCGAGCATTTGCCAACGCCGTTTAACAACTTTGACTGTCGTCCATTATTCCAACAGGCTCTTGAGTTGAGCCGCGGTGTCCTTGCCAAGGGACGTCTCAAGGACGGGTGTCACCTGCGGCGTCGCGATCGGGCCGCGGAGGCGCACAATAACCGTCGTAGCCGGCTTTGCCGCAGGGGCGTCGGAAGAACTCTCCTCCTTGCCGCTTGGAAGCTTGATTCCCATCCTCTGTAGCTCGCGGTCGATGCCGGTGGCCTTGAGAAAATCCCGATTCCGATCGATAAGCTGCCGGAGGGGCCCGATCTTGCCCAAAGCCTCCATCGCGGGGATTGCCGTCCGCACGCCGACGATCATATCCACGAGCGATGAATCGAGCTTCAGCGAACCGATGGACCCCAGACTAATATCCGCACCTTTCAGTCGAAGGTTATAACTCTTCGCATAGCCCGAGGCGATCGTTATGTCACCTTTTAGATAATTGAAATCCCGAAGGTCGCCGGTCGATGCCGCTGTCTGGGGACTGACGAGAGTCTCCGCCAGCACTCTCGCCTGGCTTATAAACCCCAGCAGACTGTCCGCCTTGATCCTGCCTTTGCCCACGTCCACGGACAGAGCACCGTTCATCGTGGCAGGAGAGCCGACCTCTTTCAATGCCCCCTTCACTGAGAACGGCCCCTGAATTACGCCGGCCAACCGGCCGGAGATTTCGGGAATATCGACCGAGTCGCCCTTGACGTAGATCGTGCCTGTGATGTCTTCAAGGCTCCAGTGGGCTTTATCGGGCCTGTGGTTAATCGCCGCAAGATGAACCGATCCCGTCGGGCTGATGCCGTTATCGGTTCTGGTCAAGCGCATCGCCGCGTCTATCGGGCCGGAAAGGGGAACAGCTCTGAATTCAGGGAACAATGGAAGCAGACGTTCGATATTTGCCCGCTTTGTTTCAAGGAAAACTTCACCGAAATTGCCATCCCGGTCGGCAAGAACACCCTGGGCCGAAAACGAACAGCCTCCCGTCTTGATCTGGCCCGAGACAAGTTTGATTTCGCGGCCCGAAATCCGGAGCGCGGCTGTCGCCGAGGCCTGTAATCCAGCCGGCTTGCGGAAGGTGTTCCTCACCTGGATGTCCAAGTTGGTGAGGGGCACATCCACAGTCCAGCTCAGCGCGGTCAGAGTTCCGTCAACCTTTCCCGTAAGCGGAACCCCACCCTTCAGGGTAACATCTCCGGTAGGAGGGACTCCCAGCGCCTGAAGTAGTGGTGCGTCGAGCGCCACGGTACCGGCGCCCTTGACAGTGGCGTCCGAAGAGCCAAGTCCCGCCATGCTTCCGGTCACATTGAGAAAATCGGGGCCTTGGGCGCTTCGTTTGAGCTTGAGCGTGGCGTCTTTCAGATCAACCTTTCCATCGCTCCCGGTCAACTTTGACCCTGCGCTCAATAACAATCCTGAGAGACCCGGTGCGGTCGGCATCGGCCGTACGGCGATTCCTGCGGCGTTCACAGAAACCGCTGCATCAAATCTTGGCTGCTTTGTTCCACTAACGTGCAAAAGCCACGTCCCTTTCGCGCTTACGCTCCCTCTCTGACCGCGCAGCTTTTCCACAAACGGCTTGAAGGCCATTGCTACGTCGGTGAGATTACCGGCCAGGTCGAATTGGATCTTTTCCTGGGTGCCCCAGACGCGACCGCGTACTGGTATTGCCGGCTCGATCAGAAAACCTTCGGGAAGTTTGACACCCAATGCCTGTGCCAAGGCGGGAGTGATGATAGCATCGGTCGTAAGGTCGAATTCTCGGCTCTCATCGAAGGGCTTGCTGACGCGGCCTTTCGCAGTGGCGATTTGAGGGGGCACGGTAATCTCTATGGTCCCAATAGACAACTCGGCAGGAGAGAGATCGGCTTCGAAGGCCGCGCGAATAGGTTTGCCCATCACACGATACGGACCGCGAAGCTCTCCGTCGTCAAACTCGAGCTTGCAGTGGACAATCCAGTCGTCCCCACCGCCACACTTTCCTTGAACCGAGCCTTTGACGACTCCTTGAGTCGGCTCCAACGGAAATCTCGGTGGGAGCAGACCGCGGAAGAGCTTCATTGGAAGGCCTTCGCTCGCGGCAGAAAATGTAATGTGAGTCGGACCGGGCCACTGAACGGCCAACGCAATCTTGCCCTCCGCGCTCACCTGAGCGAAAGGCTCGGCTTTCTGCCTTGCCGACAGAGAAATTTCCACCACGGGCGCATTGCTCTTCTGCCAGGCACATTGCGCCTGGAGCGCTATTGGATCCAGAAAGCCACCCTCGGCAGCCTGATCCGGCACGTATGCCCGGAGAAGCTGGGGGTCCAGCGGATCGGCCGCGATTGACAGCGACACCTGCTCGATTGCCGTCCGGTCGGGAGAGCCCGTCAAGGAGCCCTCGATTCGGATCTCGCTTTCTTTAACCCGCGCGGTGCCCATCTTCCCGGAGGCCTTCACTCCAATGGGCGCGGATGGGTTTTGCTGGGTTAGCTCAGCCTTGAGAGCAGTGATGGAAATCATCGTGTCCTTGCCTGGAATGACGCACCGATCAACCCAATTGACGCTGCCGTCCGTGAGTTGGAAACGCCTCAGAGACCAGTTCAAGACTGTAGGCGGGGCCGAGGTTGGCGGGACGGTTTCACTTGAAGGCGCAGGTCCGGTCGCCGGCTTCTCACCAGGGTGGCGGGGCAATGCCACCGGCACGAGCGGACTGCGGATAGCACCGTCGGGCTGCCTGATCACCGCAATTCGAAAACGGTCCACGAGAATGGATTCGATATCGAGCCGGCGCCTCAGAAGAGGGCCGAGCGCCGGTGAAAATACAACCCGATCGGCCGCGAAGAGCTCCTCGCCTTCAGGAGTGCGAACGGAAATCCCTTCCATTTTAAGGTGAACGAGTCGCGGGAACGCGTACGACACCTTGAGGGAACCGAGCGATACATTCTGACCGGAGAGCTTTGTCAGCTGGTCCTGAACGCTCGTACGAACGAGGTCCGTCTCAGTAAGATATAGAAGTGCGGCCAGTCCGGCGGCCGTCACGAGCGCGACAATCAGCAGAATTACTAAAGCTACACGGACGAAGCGATTCATACGTTTTCGACCTCGATAAGTGGCGAGTACCGTTATTGTTCGTCCACGGATTCCTCGTCAGGTTCCTTGCGTCCGCGGAATACCACCAGGGAAGGCTTGAATCCTCCCATGCGACGCTTGTGGTTTTCGAGGGCTTGAAGCGCGTGGAAATCCTCGACACCTTCCCACAGCTCAGGATTCTCGTGCCGGCCCCGTTCGATAGCAAAGTAAAGGTTAAGCTCAGGATCTTGTCCAAGAGAGCAAAGAACCACTTCCCGTGGGTGTCCGTCCGTCCCGGCGATGGTGCGCACGAGCACGAATTCGTCTCCATTGGATCGTATGTACAAATGTCCTTCCTCGCGGTCGCTGAGCTCTCGATCTTCAGATCAGGAGCCGCTGTAGTGATCGAAACAATTCTGGCAGATGAAGAAGTGGATTGCAACCTGACGCCGGTCCGGGGCCACGGTTCCGTCAAATTCTTTTCCCTTGCAGAGCCATCGATGGAGAGTAATAAAAATCTATAGTTTTTCCCTTTCGTAGTCTTCCGGTCGGCGTGTGAAGCGCTGCGGCATGATTTTGGGCGAGCTGTGGTGTTTGCCGGGCTGGCGCG
>JAIWNO010000230.1 GCA_020216785.1 Desulfomonile sp. | reverse complement strand
TACTCGATAATTTCCGAGACGACGCCTGCGCCCACGGTGCGTCCGCCCTCGCGGATCGCAAACCGCAGCTCCTTCTCCATCGCAATCGGCGTGATCAGGTGACCCTCGATGGAGACATTGTCCCCCGGCATCACCATCTCCACCCCCTCCGGAAGGTGGATCACCCCCGTCACGTCCGTGGTCCGGAAGTAGAACTGGGGACGATAACCGTTGAAAAACGGCGTGTGCCGGCCACCCTCCTCCTTGGTGAGGATGTACGTCTCCGCCTTGAACTTCGTGTGCGGCGTGATCGAGCCCGGGGCCGCTACCACCTGCCCCCGCTCCACCTCGTCACGCTTGATCCCCCGCAAAAGAAGGCCCACGTTGTCCCCCGCCTCACCCGCATCCAGCACCTTGCGGAACATCTCCACGCCCGTGCACACCGTCTTCCGGGTCGGCTTGAACCCCACGATCTCCACTTCCTCGTTCACCTTGATCCTGCCCCGCTCCACGCGGCCCGTCACCACCGTCCCCCGACCCGAGATGCTGAACACGTCCTCGATCGGCATCAGGAACGGCTTCTCCGTGTCCCGAACCGGCACCGGCACGTACGAGTCCACCGCATCCATCAGGTCCAGCACACACTTGGCGTCCGGATGCTTCGGGTCGCCCGCCTCCAGCGCCTTGAGCGCACTCCCCCGGATGATGGGTATCTCGTCCCCAGGAAACTCATACGAACTCAACAGCTCCCGAAGCTCCAGCTCCACCAGCTCGATCAGCTCCGGATCGTCCACCATGTCCACCTTGTTGAGGAACACCACGATGTAGGGCACCCCCACCTGACGGGCCAGCAGGATATGCTCCCGCGTCTGGGGCATGGGACCGTCGTTGGCCCCCACCACCAGGATCGCCCCGTCCATCTGGGCCGCCCCCGTGATCATGTTCTTGATGTAGTCCGCATGTCCCGGACAGTCCACGTGCGCATAGTGACGGTTCTTCGTCTGATACTCCACGTGCGCCGTGGCTATGGTGATGCCCCGCTCCTTCTCCTCCGGCGCCTTGTCGATCTCCTCGAACGGCACATACGCAGCCTGACCCAGCTTGGAAAGTATCAGCGTGATCGCTGCCGTCAACGTCGTCTTCCCGTGGTCGATGTGACCGATGGTCCCTACGTTCACGTGAGGCTTCGTCCGTTCAAACTTCGCCTTCGCCATGGGTTCCTCCTACGCAAACCACACAGGAAATTGTCAGAATCTTCGTCCCAACGGGTCAGAGCCGAAGACTGGTCGAGTTCGCTCGCTCATGGGATGTCCCGTTGCATGGAGCCCACGACCGGGATCGAACCGGTGAACCTCTTCCTTACCAAGGAAGTGCTCTACCTACTGAGCTACGTGGGCCCGGCTGACTTGGCGGCCTTTGAGCAATCCGGCCGTTTGGTCGTCGAGCGGGCAGGGCCCCAAAGGGGCCGTGCGCGTTGGTAATAAATGGAGCGGGAAACGGGATTCGAACCCGCGACCCTCAGCTTGGAAGGCTGACGCTCTACCAACTGAGCTATTCCCGCGTCGTTGCGCCATGTGCGGAGTCTTCGTGGTGGAGGGGGGAGGATTCGAACCTCCGAAGGCTGAGCCAACAGATTTACAGTCTGCCCCCTTTGGCCGCTCGGGAACCCCTCCGCACCGGGAGCTGGCGATGGGACTCGAACCCGCAACCTGCTGATTACAAATCAGCTGCTCTACCGGTTGAGCTACGCCAGCAAAAGGCTCCTCTATAAAAGTATAATTTATACCACCAAACAATAATTTTGTCAAGGACTTTTTCCTCATCCCGCTCCATACGTCATCGCCAGCGCTCCCGCACACAACAGGTTCCCGTCCAGCATCCCGTCCAGCCACAGACGATCCACCAAGTGACGTCCCTTATACACCAAGAACAGGAGGCCGAACACTAGGCAATTCACCACCAGCCAGTATCCCACGGACTTCACCCAGCCCGCCGACGCGGCAACCACCAGAAGCACGCCCAGCAATACCAGCAGTCCGACCAGCAGCCTCCCCGCCTTTGTTACCCCGATGAGGATCGGGATCGTTTCTCGGCCCACCAGGCGGTCGCCTTGTATATCCAGAAGGTCGGACAGCGTGGTCCGCCAGAAGATCATTCCCGCGGCAAAGACAAACGCGACCGCAAGTCCTACCGGGTCTACGGTCAGCGGCGATTCCGCGGCGGGCAGCACCGCCGCGGCCATAGCCCAACCAAGCGCCACGAGCGGGGTCTTTGAGCCGGGGATTTCCTTGAGGCTTCGCCACTTCTTAATAGGTATCCATGAGGGCATTTCCACGGGGAGCGTATACAGCAGTCCTCCCGCAATCATCGCCGCAAGGAGAGCGAAGCAGTATGCGCCCAGTGTCAAGCCTGCCGCCAGCGCGGCCACGGAAGACGCCACACCCAACGCGGACAACAATACGTGATGCCGAGCGTAGAAGGCGGCGACCTCCGGAGTATTGAACCTCACTGCGCCGGAGCGTTCCAGAATGCGGTTTAACAGATGCATGGAAAAGACAAACAGCATCGCGGTAAGCGGCGGCAGAACCGTCACATCCCGGCCTTGAAGCATGAGGCAGGCCACGGTGAGGCCTCCTCCGCCAAAGGCCGCCCACATATAGGTCATCACCGCCACGTCGAAGACCCGTCGAAGCCGTTTCAGGGGGGTGGCCGCCCTGGTCATGCCGATTTCTCTCAAGCGGTCGATCACGCGTTGTATTTGCCAGTTCGGGGTGCTTGCCCCCGCGGTCACGCCTACCACCTGTGAGCCGGCCACCGCCGCGCTGGGGATTTCTTCCGCGGTTTCCACGTGCAGCGCCTCAATACCCTGAGCCTGTGCGACCTTGACAAGGCGCCGGGTGTTGCCGGACCCGCGGCCGCCCACCACTACAACCATATCCACCTGACGGGCCAACCGGCAGACCTCATCTTGCCGCTTCTTGGTGGAATCACAAATCGTGTCGTACACATGGAGTTTGGGGCAGCGCTCCGCCAGCAACGCCACCACCCGGCGGAAGATCTCCGGCTCTTGCGTGGTCTGCGCGACGACGCAGATTTCGCGATCGCCGTTCAGGGACTCAAACAGCTCCATTTCCTCCGGTGAACCAATTGCCAGTCCACCGGCAGCCGCAAACCCCAGGAGCCCGCGCACCTCGGGATGGTCATCATCGCCCACGATAACACAAAAGTGCCCTTTGGCCGCGTGCTTGCGTATTACCGCCTGGACCCTTGCAACCCGCGGGCATGTAGCGTCGATAATGGTCAGGCCTCTTGCCTTCAGCGTCGATCGTTCGCTCGGAGAGATCCCGTGAGCGCGGATCACCACCGTTCCCGCCTCGATTTCGTCCAAGCGGTTTACCATGCGTATCCCGCGAGATTCGAGAAGCTCCAGGGTTTGCGGATTGTGAATCAGCGGACCGTACGTCACGATGGGGGCAGGCGGCCGCACGCGTTTGAGGTCGAGCGCCATATCCACCGCGCGTCGCACCCCCATGCAAAAGCCTGCTGTCTTGGCAAGACGAATCTTCATCGTGGGATGCTCGCTCGGGCAGCGGCTGTTTCCAGGTCGGCCGGAGTATCCAAGTCGATGTCGTTGTACATCGATCCTATCTCTTGTATGACAACTCGACTCCGATTCCGATTCACCACGTCGCGCCCCCCGACATCACCTACAACTTCGCAAAGCTGAGAAAAAAGCGCTGCCGGGAAGATGACCGGCGTGGTTGTTCGTCCGTGAACCGCGGGTTGAACAATTTTCTCTCGATCCACGCAAAATGCGGCAATAAGATGGTCAATGACCTTGCCCGTGAGGAACGGCTGGTCCGCGAGGACCACCATCACGCCGTCAGCACCAGGCCGTACCTCGCGCATTCCCGAGCGGAGCGACGAGGACATTCCATGCTCAGGATGCGGATTTTCTACGCGGTGCAGCTTGGAGTGAGCGCCAAGCGGACCCAGCGCTCGCACCAAATGATCGGAATCAGGCCCTACCACAAGAATAACGCGGTCGAGAGCAGACCCGACCGCAGCCCTAACTACACGGGCGATAATCGGTTCACCTAACAGCTCCAGGCTGAGCTTCGATGCGCCCATCCGGGTGGACAGGCCTGCAGCGAGGATGATCGCTTCTACATGACATCTCATGCCATATAGCTCAACTCAATTCCGAAGGGGGAGGCACTGTGACTTCAGGGGACTCGGCCGAGTCCAGCGCCCGACCAATGATTTCCAGGAATTCTTCTCTTTCGAGGGTTTCCTTCTCCAGGAGTTTCTCAGCCACCAAGTGGAGCAGGTCTTCGTGTTGTCGCAATGTTTCGCTCGCACCCTTCATTCGATCTTCAACGATTTCCCGCACTTCTTCGTCGATGCGCCGGGCGGTCTCGTCGCTGATCTCACGAGGAGCGGCCGGGTGAGGAGTAGAATTGAGGAACGGACTCGGCGGAGGCTGGTACGTGACGTGGCCGAGCTTTTCGGTCATGCCGTAGAGCGTCACCATGCTCCGCGCAATGTCCGTCGCCCGCTGGAGATCGTTCTGAGCACCGGTGGTGATGTCGCCGAAAACGATCTCTTCAGCCGCGCGGCCTCCGAGGAGAACGTCAATCTTCTCGAGAAGCTCTGTCTTGGACATGAGGTAACGGTCTTCCGTAGGCAGCTGCTGAGTAAAGCCGAGGGCGCCGATCCCGCGGGGTACTATGGAAATCTTGTGGACGGGCTCTGCGGTGGAGCGGAAAGCAGCGACAAGCGCGTGACCGGACTCGTGGTACGCGACTGTTCGTTTTTCCTTTTCATTGAGCACACGATTCTTCTTTTCGAGACCTGCGACAATTCGATCCAGCGCCTCGTCAAACTCTTCATTGCCGACTTGCTGCTTGTCTTTGCGGGCCGCGAGAAGCGCTGCCTCGTTGACGAGGTTGGCCAGCTCCGCGCCCGTAAATCCCGGCGTCCGGCGGGCGATCAGTTCCAGGTCCACATCCGGGGCCAAGATCACTGACTTGGTGTGCACTTTGAGTATCGCGATTCTACCGGCAAGGTCAGGGCGATCCACGAGAATGTGCCGATCGAAGCGGCCGGGTCGCAGCAACGCGGGGTCAAGGATTTCAGGCCGGTTGGTGGCAGCGAGGATCACCACACCTTTTGTGGACTGGAAGCCGTCCATCTCGGCGAGGAGCTGATTGAGTGTCTGCTCCCGCTCGTCGTGGCCGCCAAGTGTCCCGGCGCCTCGCGCCTTGCCCAGTGCGTCAAGCTCATCGATGAAAACAAGGCACGGCGCCATCTTGTTGGCCTGCTCGAAGAGGTCTCTGACTCGAGCCGCTCCCAGTCCAACGAACATCTCGATAAAGTCCGAACCGCCGATTGAGAAAAACGGCACTCCGGCTTCGCCGGCCACGGCTTTGGCCAGCAGCGTCTTTCCCGTGCCGGGGGGGCCGACGAGAAGCACGCCTTTCGGGATCTTGGCGCCCAGGCGAGTGAATCGCTCAGGATTCCGGAGGAATTCGAGGACCTCCTTGAGTTCCTCCTTGGCTTCGTCCTGACCTGCCACATCTTCAAAGGTGACCCCCACATCGGTCTGCGCGACGATTCTTGCCTTGCTCTTGCCAAGAGTCATGATGCCGCCCGCGCCTTGTCCCATCCGTTTCATGGCCCAGTACCAGATCCCCACGAAGATGAGGGCCGGCAGGATCCACGACAGGAGCGTTGCAAAGAAAGTATTCTCGTTCTCACCAATAATGGTTATGTTGTGCTGCTCAAGGTACGGGACAAGGTTCTGATCGTCCACCCGCGGCGTGCGGTACATGAGCGACGGAAAAAGCGGCTCGGTATGGTCATCCTGTATTCGGTCAAATCCTTTGAGGAACCGCGAGGAAACCACTACCGAGTTGATTTTGCCTTCGGCAATGAGCTGCTTGAACTTGGAATAGGAGACGTTCTCCACCTTCGGAGCGATCCACGTCTGGAGCAACATCAGGATGATCAGTGTGATCAAAATGTAGACGATCGAGAATGATGCCTTGGTCTTCACATCTTTCATAGCGGGCTCCGCATGTCCTTCGGCGCGCTGTGCCCTTCATTGGATTCGTGAGTAACTTTGCCCTCTTGGAGAAAGGGCACGGCTGGGCGGCCATTCCAGCCGGGCACCCGCCGCCTGATGGCAAGAAGCGCATGAATCCATTTATTATTCAGTGTGGCCACCTTGACAACTCATGTCAACCGGCGGCTTCTCTCAGCCCCCACCAAGCGTCCCGGTAAACAGTCAATCAAGCTGAAAAGTGGTCTCCTGCACGACCCCACCCGGTCCGGGTCGGTAGGCCCGTCCATGCCATATTATATACTTGCTCACGATCGAACGGAGAAAAATGAAAGCGACGAGGAATATACACGGGTAGAGCGCCAATAGCCATTTTCCGACGGAAACGGACGTTGCGCTGACCCGGCGCATCGCAAGGGACATGAGCGGCAGCCCCACGATATACGCCAAGCCCGCTGCGCCGACCCATACGCTCGCCAATCTGAAAACCGATGCTACAATTGCCGCCGAGGCAATTACAGCGGCCGCGGTCACATTGAGGTGCGCAATCAGTCCCCCCAGCCAAATCCCAGGGTTTGTAAACTTGGGAAATAGGATCTGTCGATCCAAATAGCTCAAAAAGCCGCTCACCGTCTGACGGGCCACCGGAGAGATCAGCACGGAATCCGGATCGACACACACCGCAATGCCCGCGCTCTCGAGGATATTGCCGAGGACGAGATCGTCAACGACTGTCCGGGACCAGACATCGATGACGCCGAGGCGATCGAAGGTGGCCCGACGTATCGCCGTAGCTCCTCCCCACGGTTTTGGCTGAAGCGTAATAAGGAGCAGTAGGAACGACGCGTAGATTGCCTGTGCTACACCGGCAATGCTTTCCGGTTCCGGCTTGAACGATCGGAAAGTGGTAACCACGTCCGCTTCCCCGGCCTCGATGGGTGCGATGAAGCGCGAGAGCCAGTCACCTCGAACTACGTTCGTGCTGTCGCAGAAGACGATGATGTCCGTATCCGGCCGCAGCGCTACCACACCGGCTATAAGGCTGTGGTTCTTTTGGGCACACGCACTGCTCAAGCCGGACACGAGCTTGCGAGCATGATCATACCGGCTGCAGAGCCGATCCACGATAGTATTCGCCGGATCGGACTCGCTCTCCACCACGAAACTTACGCGACACATCGGGTGGTCCTGCTCGAGAAACGACGCAAGGATAGTCTCTTGATTTGGAACCACGCCGCGCAGCGGGATTACGATTTCGACCTTACAGGTGGGAGTGGAGGCTGTGGAACTGCGGCGCGCGAGTCGCCCCCACAGGACCTTCACGGTTCCAATTGCGATCGTGAACAACACAAGGAGAAACGTGGCGGCCAGCCAAGCCACCAGGACGATGGCAGGAAGGCTCATGAGGGCGTCACCGCAAGAAGGCCGGAGCCGATCCCATAAAATTCGTAAACCCACGTACATTGCGATTGGAGCTGCACATTGGGCACATTTGTGCAAACATGCAGGAACGCGTCGGTCGGTCTCGGTACGTGGGCGGCGTGCTCATTGCGGCAGGTATGTGGAATCGCGCCCGTTGGAGTCGCTCGGCCGCCCATATGGGCAGGAAATCCTGTCTCCGCTGGGCCGCGGTCGCAATTCCGTCCGATCTCTTTTGTTCCTAGGGGCCTGTTAGCCATCGGAGTTCCTATGAAAGCCGTCGCCTAAGCACCTGCTATCGGGTGTGCGTATGGGGAGGTGCGGAGGGGAGATGGAGTCTCCTCTCCGCAGGATGGCGCAGCATGGCGCTCTTAATATCTATCTCCGAGGCGAAGCCACGGAGCGTTCACCGAAGCCGACGACTTTCATGATTCGTTGTGCCCAAAAACCAGGGTATGGAAGTTGGTATCAATCCTTTATGGTGACCTTAACATTGCAGGTCAGACCTTCTTTCAACCCGGCATCAGGGTTTTCAAGCACGCATTCGATCTCATAGTCGGCAGGCGCTTCCAGGGCTGTATTGCGGCTGACCCACGGAATGCGGGATACCTTGCATTCATAGGGCTTTTCGGGGAACGCGTCAAAGGTCACCGAGCCGCGATCGCCGGGCTTCAGCTTCACCAAATCCAGCTCATGGACCTTGCACCTGACTACCACCTCGTCCATAGGCGCCACCGTAATAGCGTGAAAACCGCTGGGGACCTCAGCCTTTACCCGCAGCATGGGCGAAATCCAGACGACCTGACCGTCGACAGGTGATTTGAGAAATCCCTTGTCTAACGGAATGCTCGAATCGGAGTACGATCGACTGTTTTGCCACTCCAGCAGGTCGATAGCCCTTTTTTGCCTCTCTTCGTAATGCCTTAGGTTCTCCCGCGTCTTTTCGATAGCGCCGGTGGTCTGCTTTATGGTGTTCTCGATTTCCTCCATTTCCTTCTGTATGGCTTCAACTTCGCGTTGCTTGTTCTTGATCGCGTCCAAATGGACCATGTTTTTGTTTTGAAGCTGCTCCAGATCGACGAGTTCTTTCTGGAGTCTTTGGAGACGAAGCTTCTTCAAGTCGAGGCTCACGCCGGTAAGGCGCTCCAACGCGAGCTCCTGTTCATAAAGCGTCTGCTGGAAACGCAGCACTGTCTCGGGGAAAAGGGTATTGTGCACTTGCATCATTGCGCTTCGATCGAGCGTGTACGATGCAAGCACCTGACCCTGCTTAACCTTTTGGCCCTCGGTCACAAGGATTTCGTTGATCTCTGCGGGAAACCGCATCGTGACATCCCGCTTGAATTCGGCGAAGGCTTTGCCGCGAAAGAGAACTTCCGCCTCCGACTTGGCGTCGGCGAGCTGGGGAACGATTGCGGCCCTTGCCGGCACAGGGCCCGAGACGGCCGGCTTGGGCTCGTGGGTAAGTGTGGTAAGGACAATCGATCCCACCGCGATGAGACACGCCAGAGCGATACCGTAGGCTTTGACGTGACGTACCCGCTTTTCAGTGCGCAATCCTGGCATTGTATTTGTCTAGACCCCCAGCCAAGGTGGCCAGATCGATCAATGCCATCACCCGCGGCTCAAGGATACCTACCGCGTTGATGTCCGACTCCACCTTGGACACCCGCGAGCCTATGTACTGCTCGAAGGGAACATCGCCGGATCGGTAATTGAGCAGTACCCGTTCCTCGTTCAGTTCAGCAAGCTTCACCCTCTCGTAGGCAACGGCTTCGCGTTCACCGGAAAGGTCAAGGATGCTCATGATCTTCTTGTAATTTCGATACAGAGTCTCCGACGTTTCCTTCCGGTCGATCTCCGCCCGTCGAGCCAGGAATTTCCGGCGCTTGATATCCCTGACCCGGCGGAATCCGTCCCACATCGTGTAGTCTACACCAATTGCAATATTAGATCCAGAGGTTCGGTCCGGCTGATTACTGAGGCTTTCGAATAGCAGCATGGGCTGCGGCAGAAGCTGAAAATACGCGCCCGCCAGCTGCACCGACTCGAGCTGTTCCTTTTTTGCGAGCGTCTTGAGGGCGAGGTTGGCCCCCTGAATGTCCGAAAAGGCGATCATCTGTCCATTGAAGCCGCCAAGGATCTGGCTCACTGCATCTCGTGTGTCCAGCGGAAGGTAATAGTCCGGGTGGTAGCCAATCAGACCCTTAAGTTCGGCGACCTCCTGGTCAAGCTGGCTCTCGAGGTTTTTCAACGAGATACGGTCACTCCGCAACTGGTTCTGCCAAGTCCTGTACTGGACGTCGTCAATCGCTCCCTGTTCAAGCCGGCTCTTGCCGTAGTTGACCTTCTCCTGCTCCAGGGCCAGCTTCTGCTTGTGCAGGCGAATGCGCTTTTCCAAAAGGTGAATCCGATAAAAGGCCTTCGCCAGCTTTGCTATTCCCTCGGAAATTTTCCTCTCATGACTGATCGTGGCAATGTCCAACAGTACATTATAAGCCTTGATCTTGAAAAGAGCGAGGTATGGGTTCCAGTTGCGCATATAAAAGCTGACGTTGAACCGGTTGCCGACCGTTTCGCTGGTTCGCGTCAGATAGTATCTACTCGCCATTTCGATAGTGGGCAGCAACTCGGAGTGAGCATCCTTGAGACCTATGGACTTGAGCTGTACTTCAATACGGCTGTCCAAAAGCTGATCGGAATGCATCAAGGCATAGCGGACACAGGTGGGAAAGTCAAAGTACCCGTAATAAGCAGGCTGTTGGGTTGAGTCGGGCCGCCCCCCACCGTGTGCGGAAAGGGCCGAAAGGACTGCAAGGAGCACTGACACCATGACAGCGGTAAGGAAGGCCCGACAATTCAGTCGAAAAGACACACGCTGCGGGCGAGGAGAGAGACGCTTGTTCCGGCTGCATAGTGTCGAATTTGTCAATTGATTTCCATACCCTAAAGTCTCTCCCAATATTTTGCCGAGAGACTAATTGCAACATGCCGCAACTTCTTTGAAAGTTGAGCGACTTGTGAATCTTAAAGTACTCGCCGCAAGTATATCTAACGGGACACCAAATGTCAACGCCGTTTTCCCGCCTTTAAACGGCCCAACGAGCCGTCACTGTAACGGAGCCCTACTTCCTGGGCCTACTTCTTTCTTGCGCCTCGGCGGTCCTTCTGGTATTGTATTAATCGGGTCGACGGCCCCAGCGCTCGATCCGGCGGGTATATTTCATCCCTTTGCCGGCCCGTCACTCCGCAGGAGGCCAATTTATCAGGCCGCCGGCATTCGAGACGGATCCAAAGCGTCCGCAATCCGCAGTGTGCCGGCCTAAGATAACGTCGTTACACATGGGCCCCAGCAACACTGACCACACCGACAAACCGAGCGGCTCGGGAACAGAATCGCCTCGGTTTCTCTCCGACCGCCGACAGCTCCCGGAGGACCAGCAGATTACACTGCGCGATTACGTGTCGATCGTACTCAGGCGCAAATGGGTCATCGGCGCGGTGACGGCTGCGGCGCTTGTTGGTGCGGCGGTCTACAATCATTTGGCGCCCCCCATTTATTGTGCTGTGGCAACTATTGAGGTAGGCCAGGATACTCCCAGCTCCATCAAAACGCTTGGGGAAAACCTGACACACCCCATCGGTCAATCCGAAACCTACGCAACGGAATCCGAGATCCTGAAAAGTCGTGTCATTGCCGGTACGCTGGTCAAGCGGTTGGACCTTGGCGCATCCCCCGAGTTCGCCAAGGCGAGAGCCACTGGCCCCCTCGGCGACGCGATTTCACAGGTGAGTGCTTGGTTGGGGTTCGTTGCCCCACTTGGAGGGGAGCCGACGGCAGAACAATCCGCTGACGCCCTCGTCGATGCCGTGCTCGCGCGAATATCGGTCCAGCGGCAACGAACGAGCCGTTTGTTGAAGGTCAGCATGGAGGCGGCGGACCCCGAGTTGGCCTGCCGGCTTCTTAGCGCCTACCTTGACATCTACATGGAGCGCAATCTCCAGCTCCGTCGAAAGTCGGTTCGCGAAGCCGGGGAATGGCTCAAGCAGGAACTCGAGAAGACCGAGGTCAAACTGGTATCGTCGCTCACCGATCTTGTCAAGTTTACCAGTGAGCATGGCCTGGTTTCGCTCGATTCGAATTCCAACCATGTTCTCTCCTTTTTTAACCGAGCTGCGGAACGTTTGGCCCAATCCTCCGAGCAGAGACTGCAACTGGAGGCCTCTGCCGACTCAAACATGAGCCCGTCCGTTGCTGTCCTCCCTCCCGGAGTTCAGCCCGTAGAACTCGCCGGACTTAGGCAAAAGCTTGCCCTTCTCGACGCCCGTTATTCGGAAATGCAGGAGGTATATTCCGAAGATTATCCCAAGATGGTGATGCTCAAGAAGCAAGTGGAAGTGCTGAGGAACAAGATCGCGGAAATGGATAACAACATCGTTACCTCTGCCTTGGACACGGCCAAGAAGCAGGAGATGCTCTACCAGAAAGGATTTGAAAGAGCGAAACAGGAGGCCATCGAATCCAATTCGCTTGGCGTGCAGTACGCAGTTCTCAAAAAAGAGGTGGAGACGAACGAACAAGTCTATAACGTGCTATTGCAGAAATCTAAAGAAATTGACCTGAACGCCCAAATCGTCGGCAGCAACCTCACCCTCGTGGACGCGCCGGAGAAACCGAACCGGCCCATTAGGCCCAAGAAGCGGCTCATACTTCTCATCGCAGGCCTTCTGGGAGGTCTTGGCGGAGTGATGATCGCGTTTTGTCTGGAGAACCTTGACGATAAGGTCCGCACGATTGACGACGTCGAGCAGTCTCTCGGCTTGCCATATCTTGGCTTAGTGCCCCACCTTAAGAGATTCAAGATACCTGCGGCATCCAACAGAAAACGGGGTGTATATGAGTTTCTCCCGTATGACTGCCCCCAGAGCCGGGTGTCCGATGCGATTGCCAGTGTCGCTGCGTCGATACAGCTCGGGGCATTGGAGCGGTCGCCAAGAACCATCGTCGTTTCAAGCGCGGTGCCGGGCGAAGGCAAGACCTTCCTGGCGGTTGCTATTGCCACAGCGCTCAGCTCTCAGGAGCGCAAGGTGCTCATCGTCGATGCCGACCTCCGCAAGCCGGGCATAGGGGAAGTTTTTGGGGGGCACAACGGTGCGCCGGGACTCACGAATGTGCTGAGCGACTCAGGGACCAAGCTCTCTCAAGCAGTTCGAAGGTCGAGAGTTCCGGGGTTGTACTATCTACTTGCGGGCAAG
>JAIWNO010000229.1 GCA_020216785.1 Desulfomonile sp. | reverse complement strand
CCGCCAGCCAATCCGGCGGGTTTCCTCCGTTCGCACCGCATGACCAAACTCGTTGATCATCTCTCGCAAGCTTTCCACCTCGTGGTATTCGATACGCCTCCTATTGTCGGGTTTCCTGATGTCCCCACCCTCGCCGCCCTTTGTGATGCGGTAATCATAGTGACAAAAGAAGGGCACGTGCCCCTGGAACTGCTCCGTCACGCGAAAGGGATCATCTCGGCAAGCAACGTGACAATCCTGGGCATGGTAATCAACATGGCCCACCCCAGGTCATCCCACTATGGAAGCTATCGATATTACGATCATTATAGATACTACGGGTACGAGAAATACTATTCTTCAAACGGAAGAAAAGTCGGGGACAGAAAGAAAACCTCTCCGACGGTTGCTTAACGCAGTTGCCGGGATTATCGTCTTTTTCGATCCGAGACCTTCTCAGCAGGAATTACTTGTTGCCGGGGTGGTGCCTCATATGCGCTGCCGGGTACGTATAACAGTTGCCAAAAGTTCCGGCCGAATCGCAGGTCTTCCGGTGGGTGTCGGGAGGTCCGGTGAACGAAGATCCGACGGCCTTGCGTCGCTCGAAGTGAACGGGACTTCTCTCGACACTCTGGAGAAATCAATCGGAAATTATTTTCGGCAACTGCTCTATCATACTGCCTCGTTATTTCGGCGCATAACGAAGAAGGCAATCGGCGCCGCAATGTAGCAGCAAACACCGACCCAAAATGCAGTTGAGGCTCCGCTGAACAGAGCGACTGTATAGGCTAATATGGAGCCGACCACAGAGGCTGCGCCATTAATCCCCCAGAGCCACGGCGTAAGCGAGGATTTCGACCTCGCAGCCGCGTGCATCCCCAAAGGGAATGCCGTTCCCATGAAAACCCCTATAGGAAAGAGCATGCAAACGGTTGTGAGCAACCTGATGGATATTTCCATCTGACGGGTCGCGTCCATTGCTTGCGGTGCCAGGAGGCCGAACGCCGCGAGCGAAAGCGGTATGCCAACCAGTACTGAAAGGTCAATCGTCGAGGATTTTCTTCCAATCAGCGCTCCACAAAGGTAACTGCCCACCCCGGACGACAGGAGCAGGGAAAAGAGGACCGTCGAAAGACCATATGTCGGTTCCCCGAGGTAAATGATCAGACGTTGCAACTGTGAGATCTCTACAAGCATGTATCCGAAGCCGATCGCGGCAAAGAACAGACCGAAAGGCGCCGCCTCTGAAGGGGGCTCGGCCCGATTCTTACGAATCGGGACAATGATGCACCCCAGAGTCAGGGTCCCGGCCGTGGCAAGCAGGGACAAGAGGATGAAGATCGACTTAAGATTCGATCCAAGCCTGTTGCGATCGTACCTCCATGACTCGGGATTCAGCAGGTCTCGCAGCCGCAGCAGGTTGAAAAAAAACGGTTTGTCGTCGGTCGGTGGCGTGATGTTCGCATGGGGCGAAATCTCGTCCAAGTGTTTCAGCCCGTCAGGTGCGGCAATTCGCTCGATTATAGGGTCCATGGCCTTTTCCGGCGTGAGGACCACATCGAAGGCCATTTTGGGGCACACATCGGTCAAGGTCGCAATATCCTGGGCAGTGAACGGCTTGCGCCCGACCAATATGGCGACGGAAGGCCATGCATCACCCCCTTTCTTTTCAATGAAGACCCTGCTCATCGGCAGCCGGGCCATGAAGATGTAAGGACGCGGGTCCTGAACCCCGATCTCCTTTAGTGCGGCCACAGCCAAAGCAACGAGACGGTACATTTCGTACGGCGCCTCCGGTCTCTGAGTGAGGGTGAAGGTGAGCACCCCATCCGGAGAAAGGCGCTGGAGCAAGGTTTTCCATGATTCGACCGTGTACAGACTGTTTTCCGCCAAGACAAGCGCACCGTCGACCTTGGCCTCGGGACGCTCGATAGACCGACTCTGGATGATGTCGAACGTGTCTTTCTGCCGACCGATGTAACTACGCGCCTCGTCGTGGACGAATCGCACCCCGCGCCTCAAATCCAGATGCCCCGTGAAGTTGCCGAACTCGAAGTTGACTGCGTCGAGGATATTCTTATTGATGTCCACTCCTGTGACGGACTTTTGCTGAAAAACCAACGCGGAAAGAATTTCCAGGCCTCCGCCGACGCCGATGGCCGCAACATGGGCATTCGGTCTTATGTAGTGCACCAAGTTGGCCAGTTCGTATTTCAGGAATTCGAAGCGGCTCAAATCCCCGTCGAACTGGTGCATGTACGTTCCTGAGATGCCGTTGATTTTGATGTACAGTCTTCTGACGAGGTGATCACGAGGGTACACGGGGCTCAATCCCCATCCATGCACGGGAACGAGCGCTTTGGGGTCGCCGGTTACTTTTGTTCGGGCGAAAGCGTTCCATTTCTCATAAAGCCCCGGAGGCTCGAACTGACCCTCGACCCACATCACCCGCAGCAGGGGCATCCCAAACGCGGACAGAGCGGCATTGCCGAGCGCGAATGCTCCCACCGCAAAGACCACGACCGCGACGGCGCGCACCATCCGTTGGGCCACATCCCGGGCCGCGTAAAAGATCGCCGCGGTCCCCGCGATGAATGCGGTGACTGCAATTGCTGACGGGCCGTCGGTAAACTCGATAAAATATATCGTCATCAGGCAACCGCAGGCTGCGCCCACGAGGTCGGCAGCGTACAGTTTGTTTACCTGAGAGGGAAATCGGGTCAAAACGAGACATACGGCGACTCCCGCAAAGACAAACGGAACTGAGGTGACCACATAGGTAATGAGCACGGCGTATGCTGTCTGCAACGAGACGGTCGCGATCAACGGCACCGACAAGTGAGTCAGAATGCCTACCAAAATCGTCAATGAGAATAATATGGAGCACAGTGCAAGATGGTGATTCGTTTTCTCCCGAGGGAACCAGGCCGGTTTCAGGTAGACTGCAAGAGCGCCGAGCGTCAGACCGAACATGGCCATCGAGATTGCAGCGAACGCGTAATGATAGAGCATTGTGACCGCGAAGACGCGGGTCAGCAGCGTTTCAAACATGAGCAAAGAACTGCTTAGCAGAAACGTTCCAGTGTATGTATAACTTGTCGCTCGAGGAGCCAAGATCTCGCGCCGCCGCCCACTTGACGTGATGTGAGAAGCCTATCCGCAGAAAACGCTTGTGTCAATGCGTGAATGGATCTAAGGTCTCGCCATTTCAGGCGGATTTCGAGCCACGCAATCGGGTGTGCACCGAAATCCGCGGCTCAACGGCTCCGCAATAGGAGACCAAAAAATCTGTCTTTCCTCGAAAAATATTGTTAAGACTTGTCGTCATTACTGCAGCGGAAACCGAGATCGCATGAAACGATCCGCAATAGCCGTCATACCGGGATTTCTCGTCGCATTGTGCTTCGGGTGCGGCACGAACGACTGGAATATTCAGATGCTCCGCCTGCTCACGGACCCGCCAAGATCCGGGATCGACTTGGCCAAACTCGAACACCTCCTCGATTGTGGAGCCGACCCGAACGCCGGCGGTGAGAACTACATCACACCCCTCATGCACGCACTCTCCCGGTCCGATCTCCCAATGGTGACCTTGTTGATGAAACGGGGAGCAAATGTCAACGCCAGAGACATTCGGGGTCGGACGCCGCTCATGGAGGCGTGCTGGTCGTCCTCGATTTCGCAGGTGGAGTTGCTCCTCGATTCCGGTGCAGAGGTCAATGCTCGCGATCGAAACGGCTGGTCTGCACTCATGATTGCGAGCATTATCGGCAACCCGAAGGTGGTCGAATTGCTGCTGAACAAAGGAGCCGATGTGAACGCGAAACACCTGCGGGGCGGAAACGCGCTTACCATCGCTGCGTTTCACGGTCACACGGAGATAGTCCGGCAACTTCTCGCGAGAGGCGCTGCGGTTCACGCAAAAAGGAAAGACGGCTCGACCGCTCTGAAAACCGCCTTGTCACAAGGCCGCTCCGAGATCGCTGCGATTCTCAAGACCCATGGAGCCACGGAATGACCCCAGTTCCCTCGGCTGCCGGCGTTTTGCGGACCCTCCCCTACCTACCGACTTAACCGTCGGCTCGTGCCACAGCATAAAGGCTATGAGCATCCACAATTCCAACTCTTCGCGGGAGCCTTTGATCTGCGTCTTGTCGTAGCCCGATAATTTTGTGGCGTAATCCACATTGAACAGACCCGCACGTTTCAGGTGATTGCGGGCAAGCATTCGCTTCGCGTGGCACCGCATTCCGCGACGGAAACAGAACCGCATCGGCATCTTGCGGCTCGCGTCGCCTCACACAACCCTCTTGGATCTGCCCCACCCGTTTCAAAGCTTCCATCATCCTATTGAAGCGACAGTTATTCATGCGGGATTTCCGCCTCGCTGCCTCAAAATACAATTGGCGTGCCCGCAGGTCAAATCGCGCCAGTCAATGCGACACCTCGTCCTCCCACGACGGAACAATGAGCATCTGGCCCGGCATGGCAGCGCGGTCACCTTCCGTGCACTCACCAAACTCATTCACCTGCTTGCCCGGCCCTCGTGTATAGCGCTGGACCAAGAAGTGAGGGCGACCGCCACGGATGGACGTTGCCAACACGAGGCATTCCTCCTCTTCGCCCGACCTTGGATCCACGATACGCGCGGACGTAACGGTCGTCACGGCATACGCGTCCCGCGCCAAGGCTTGCTCCTTTACGTAGTCCATAAGGGCCCGCTTCTGAATGTCGTCCTTAAACGGCATTACGATAGGCAACATCCCATCGAGCGTGTGGAGCACCGCGGTAGGAATGTGCGTCCCTGTCTCCATCAGCGTTCTTTTGGCAATGGAGACGATCTCTTTGACCATTTCGGCTACTGCCTGTTCGACGATGATCATGGGTGAGAACTCGAATTTCCGGTGCAGTCTTGTTTATGCAGCCTGTTGATCACTCACCACAGAGAGCGCAAAAGAGAATGCATGGGCCCTTCTTTGCGACCTCCGCTGTTTTTGCGGTGAATGTCTCTTCTTTCTTTTCCGCGTTTCCCTTGACACATTGGACCATATGGTACATTTCCTCCAAAGTCCAATTCGTGGAGAGGGTGCTGTCAGGAGGCTTTTATCTTGCGCTCAGTGAAAACCCGGATCAGGGCCTTTGTTGCAGTCCTGGGGATTGCTGCGCTCGCAACAGTGCTTGTCGCGGGGGCGTGCATCGCATGGAAAGCCCCATCAGCCGGGGAGTGGCGGGGGCAGGCAGCGTCCGCGGCGCCTCCAGGTACCATTCGCGTGGCAACGTTCAACATCCGAATGTTTCCATGCAACACGAACTGTGAGTGTAAGCAGAGCTTCGGATTCGAGCATTGCCTCGATAAAGGCCAACCGCGCACAAACCTGGAAATGCTCGCCGGGGTAATCAGGGAAATGAAGGCAGACCTCATCGCTGTCAACGAAATCCTCGATCCGGATGCATTTTCGGCATTCGCTACCGAGAAACTCGGGCCGGACTGGCAGTTCATCTACGCGGCCGAAGGCGGTTCTCAGAAGGTAGGATTTCTTTATAACAGCTCGGTTGTCACTGCGGGAACCAAACAGGTCTTCAAGGAGATCTACACCGGCCTCGTGCGCAAGGACCATCCGCCTCAGTGCCTTGGGATGCGCTCCGCGCTGCGGCCGGCCTTCGCCTGCCACTTCCTGGTGAACGGCACAAAGTTCGATTTCCAGGCGGTTGTGCTGCACCTCAAATCGGGTCCGTGTCCGAGCGTGCGCAAGGCGCAGTGGAAGCTCATGGAGAAGGTTGTGGACCGCCTCGCGCAGAAAGATCCCGACGTTATTGTCTTGGGCGATTTCAATGACATCGGCACGGAGAGCAAAGATTTTACCGAATTCCGCCGCAACAAAAAATACTCGGTTGCCACCGAGACCGTGAGCTGCACCCATTACGGGAGAGGCTCAGGCGCCACACTGGATTACATTTTGGTTTCAAGCAGCGCGCACAAACATGTGGTCAAAGGGTCCGCGCTCGTGGGTGGTCCGTGCGCAACAGGCTGCGGGAAAAATCCCCACTGGAAGAGATATCGGAATGCGGTGTCCGATCACTGCCCTGTTTCGGTACAGCTTCGCCCCATGGCGGATTGAATATCCATGAGTTCGATCCCACCTTGACAACCGGAAATCAATACCATCGCTCAGCTAAGGAATGCGGCCTGCGATAACAGGCAGGGTTAAAACCCCTACACGGGCTTTCTGCGCGGGGAGCGCTTTGCTGTGGTTTGCAACCTTAAAACATAAGGTAGGGGCTACCACACTTCGAGTCCTATCTTCCCCACTTGAATTTCTTTGCTGGAGGCTCCGGGGCTGGCGCTGCATTCGGCGGTGCAGCGGGAAGGATGTCCGGCTGGGCGCTACCCGCAGGCTGCCCCCAGATGAGTTTCTTCGCCGCGGGATCAGCGGGCTCGGCTGCGGCTTGGGGCGCGGGTTGCGGCTCGGGCTCGATATCCTGGCTCACCGTGGTGACCGGCACTGTCGGGAGGTCCGCTATGATGAAGTTGGCGCGGATGCTTACCGCTTCGGCCCTGATGTCGTCAGGAAAGGCAGGGAATGGCTGCGCACGCCGGATAGCTTCGACCAGTGAGCGATCCATCTCTGCATTGCCGGATCCGCGCACCAGTTCAACAGATGAGAGCTTACCCGTTCTGGTCACGGTATAATTAATTCTGATGCGACCCTTAATTGCTGAGGGCGTCTCGAGATCCAGCGGAACCGTCCACGTCCTTTGAATCGCGTCTCTGGTCAGCAGCGTGTAGTCGTTAAGCACCTTGGAGCGGGTGCCGCCGTCCACCACCACCAGCGGGACGAGACTGCCGGGAGATTCCGCGGCGGGTGCCGCATAGGCAAGGCCGAGCGTCAGGATGATCGAGGCGACAACGATTCTTTTCATGCTTGCGTTCTCCTGAAATTGCTGGTTTGGCGTACCGGCGCGCTGCGTGCTTCGAGTGGTTTCGTAGAAATTCCGGATAACTGACGACTTCTTATCCGGAAACCGTGTGCGTCGGCTGTGGCTTCCCTAGCAGCGACCGCGCGCCGCGTCAAGGAAAAAACGCACCACTTGATCTGTTTTTCTCTGTTACGTTAAGGTATTTGCTATAAAGACGAAATCTGTTATTAGCTCTAGGTAACAATTACGCATTATTTCATTGGCATCGCGATTTTTTCGGCTGGAGGTTCCGATCCGGCCCGAATGATGCTAGGCTAGCGCCTATTCGTTTGGAGTGAATCCCAACAGAAGCGCCGGAAGGACCAGGATGGGTGGCTCCGGCGTTACTCGTCGGAGTTCCGCAGGTGTAAGAGGTCTTCATCGCCGGTACTTCGACTTGTTTCAAGCGACTGAGGATGAAGAACCTCTTGTTGCTTCGCAACCCCGACGTATGACATCCGGACTATCCGGTGGGAGGGAATCGCTCGCCACCCCTCAACGCGTGCCACTTGCGGAGATTTGCTACGATGTGGGAACGGACTAAAGGCTTCATTCTCCCTTCATTCGCGTTCGTGATACTCCTCGCGGTCTGGCAGGTGACCAAAATCGCTACCGGCTGGAGCGTCGCGGTGTTTCCCAGCCCGTTGGAAGCCGCGGCCGGCATGTGGGAGCTTATCAAGGAGGGCACGCTGCTCAAGCATTCGGTTGCAAGTCTGTTTCGCGTGACGCTGGGGTTTTATCTTGCCGTAATCTTCGGCTTGCCGCTGGGAATTCTCCTGGGATGGTGGAAGACGGGCCAGGCGATCACGAATTCGCTCATTCAGTTTCTGCGGCCGATTTCGCCGCTCGCGTGGATCCCTCTCGCAGTCCTCTGGTTTGGAATTGGCGATAAGCCTGCGGTCTTCCTCATATTTCTTTCGAGCTTCTTTCCGCTGGTCGTTGCTACCATCACCGCGGTGAATGGCATCCGGTCGATTTATTTTCAGGTGGCCGCCAATTTCAATTTTTCCGCATTCGAAACTGCGACTAAAATCATCATCCCAGCGATCCTGCCGCCTATCATGCCTGCGCTCAGGATCAGCGTGGGCATCGCGTGGTTGGTCGTGGTGGCTGCGGAGATGATTGCGGTCAAATCGGGACTGGGGTTTTTGATTCTCGATTCCAGGAATGCGCTCAGAATGGACTACGTGATGGACGCCATGATTGCGATCGGCGTCATTGGGATCTGCCTGGACCGAGTGATCAGCCAGCTGAGCCGGATCAAGTCCGTATCGTGGGGCTCGGTGTAGCTGTGGGACACATTCTTGTTGAAAATCTGCACAAATGGTTCGTGGAGCGTCGCTCAGCGTCCCGCATCGCGGACGAAAACCCCGGCCCTGCCAAGGGGGATCGAGTATTTGTGCTCAACGATATCAATCTCGAAATACCGGACGGCGAGCTGGTATGCATCCTGGGACCGTCGGGATGCGGCAAGACGACCTTTGTCCGCATCGTTGCAGGATTCGACACTCCCACCGCCGGTAAGGTCCTCACTGACGGCAAACCGGTGAACGGCCCGAGCTCCGACAACATTTTCGTATTTCAGCACAGTGGACTGCTCCCTTGGATGACGGTCCGGGAAAACGTCATGCTCGGGCTGCGCCGCATGAAAGACCGCAAGCTCATGGCGGAAAAGGTGCAGGAATACATCGATATCGTGGACTTGGTCGGCTTCGAGGACCATTACCCCCACCAGCTTTCCGGCGGGATGCAGCGCCGCGCGGAACTCGCCCGCGCGCTCGTGGTCAACCCCGAAATTCTCTTCATGGACGAGCCGTTTGCGGGCCTGGATTTCCTGACCCGGATCAAGATGCGCGAAGAAGTGATCAACATGCATGAGTTCATTCAGAAGACCATCATTTTCATTACCCACGATATCGATGAAGCCATGATCATGGCGGACCGGGTGGTGGTATTCAGCGACCGACCCGCGGTCATTAAGATGGACGTAAAAATTCCCGCGCGTCACCCACGGGATTTTTCGTGCGATCCCGAATTGGAAGGCCTGCGGCGGCAGGTGTACACTGAGCTTGGAGTGCACTATGCACTCTGATGCCGGCAGCTCGGGCAGGCTCACGCTCCCGGTCGCGTGGAGGATTGCGCTCATCGCCGTCGGTTGGCTCGTACTCATATCGTGGCTCCACTACAGCTTGAATTTCGATCACACCGAACGGCCGGTGCTCCGTATGGGATACATGCCCGTGATCACGAACCTTGCGTGTTCGCTTCTTGACTATGCGAGCAAGGACGCCGGCGGCCTCCGGTTCGAGGCGCTTAAGTTCTCATCCTTCTCGGAAATGGCCGAAGCACTCCGCAATAACGAGATCCAAGCAGCGTTCATCATCGCTCCGCTGTCGATCGTGCTCCACCAGCAAGGTGCGGGAGTGCGGATCGTGTACATCGGCAACCGTCACGAGAGCACGCTCGTGTACCGCAAAGATTTGGAGGTAAAGAGCTTCCGGGACCTGGCGGGCAAGACCATAGCGGTGCCGATACGGTTCAGCGGCCATAATCTCGCGACAAGGCAACTCGCGGAGAAGTACGGTGTGGCAGGCCGGGACCTGAAAATCGTGGAAATGAACCCGCCCGACATGGCGTCCGCGCTCGCAGCCGGAGTGCTCGACGCCTACTTTGTCGGAGAGCCGTTCGCGGCCAAGACGGTCCACGGAGGCCAATCCAAAGTGCTGCACTACGTGGAACAGGTATGGCCTCAATTCATCTGTAACTTGCTCCTGGTGAACAAGAGCACTATCGACCAACACCCCGACCGCGTCCGGCAACTCGTTCAGGGATCCGCGCGAGCGGGCCTCTGGGCGCGGGATCACATTGCGGAGGCGGCTAAGATTGCGGCCCAGTATTGGAACCAGCCGGTTGAGCTGGTCGAATGGGCATTGACCAATCCGCCCAACAGGGTTCTTTTCGACCGCTTTGTTCCCAAGGAAGACGAGGTTCAATACCTCGCGGACGAGATGGTCCGTTTCGGACTGATCAAGAGCAATGACATTTCAGGACTCGTGGATAACCG
>JAIWNO010000228.1 GCA_020216785.1 Desulfomonile sp. | reverse complement strand
CTGCAAACTATCGGCATCACCTATCGGGTCGAAAACGGCAACGTCACCATCGACCGGGTCGGAGACGCGGCTTTCGATCCGGCGCGAACTTACAAGATCGCTATCAATGACTTCCTCGCGAAGGGTGGGGACGGGTACGCGATCTTCAAAAATAAGCCGGCTGAAAAAGGACCGAAGCTCGTCAAGGACCTCGTAATTGACTTTATCAAGACGAAGGGAGTGATCACCGCGGAGTTCGTCCAGAGCATTCGATGACGTGAACGGAGATCCAAATTCTCTACGCTGTCACTTTTTCGAGCGATATCGATCCACGACCTTCTGAACCAGTTCTGCGTATGCATCGCCGATAATCGGCCAGGAGAAATTCTCCTCTGCCATGTGCCGCGCGCGGCGGCCCATCTCGGCTAATTCGCTCGTGGGCAACGCGGCGGTCCGCTCCATGCCGCGGGCCATTTCCTCCGGCGACGGATCTGAAACAAACCCGCAGTCGTAGCGTCTCACGAAGTCCGCGGTCTCGTCCACGTCATTCACCCAAATTGGTCGTCCCATAGCCGCATATTCTGCAAACTTGGTCGGAAACGCATGCCGCACCGCGGGGTGCGCTATTCGGGGGATCATGAGCACTCCGGCGTTTTTTACCAGGCTCACGAGAGTCTGGCGATCCGTCCGGTCCACCAGCTCGACCCGCGGCCCGAACTTTTCGGCGAAGGCCCGCTTAACAGTGTTGTCCGCAGGAGAGAATCCGACGATCAGCAGCTTTATTTCCGGATTGCGCACCAATTCAAACGCGCGGGCGAGGTTGTCGATGCCCTGCCAGTTTTGAAACGCGCCGATGTACGCAAATGTGTACTGTGGCCTTTCAGGAAACGATAGCTTTTGAAACAAATCGAGATCAACGCCGTTGCGGATGATGCTCACTCGGTCTGCAGGTTTCCCTTCCCGAACAAGCGTTTCGGTGTGCGGTTTGCAGACCGTGATCACGTGGTCCGCACACGCGAGGGCCATAGCGGCCTCGATTCTCACTCTCAAGGATGCGGTCGTGATGCGTCTCCCTGTTTTGATCTCCCTTGAAAGCGCGGACTGGGCCAGCGGGTCGCCGTGAATGTCATAGAGGATCGGGCCCTTAAGGAACGGCCGGCAGAAATAGAGCGACTGACCCGCGCCCTCACAGCCGGCATAGATGAAGTCGTATTTTCGGAGTGTCCTCAGCCATAGCAGCATGCAAACTGATGCCGCGATCTCGATGTTGAGAGGCGGCGAGTCTTCCATGTACAGAAAATCAATTCGGATGCCACGCTCCTCGAGGCATTGCGCGAGCTTATTTACTCTATGTGAATATGCGGAGGTATCCGTGGCATCCGCTTGCGAAATCACAAGACCCGTAAGCCTCATGGATACGCCTCCTTGGCCGACCTTGACGGATATCGGCTGCGGCACCAGTTATCATAGAGGCAGGGGTGAGGCAAGGTGGGGGCAATCCGCAAATTGACCGCCTCACCGCCTAGCTGCTATCCTCGAGATCGGGCCAGGGGAGGTGTGTGTGGCAGTTGACAACGCTCGCGGCAATTCGTTGAGCGATCGAAAACTCAGGTTCGCTGTCGTATGCGGGGGGCCGACGCTGAGGACGTGGCAAGCCCGATGCGTCACGCACCTTATCGAATCGGGAGGCGCGGAGCTTGCCCTGATTGTTGTCGACGGATTTCCTAATCACGATGCCGAACCCGCCCCGAATCCATTGCTTTTCAGGTTCTATCTTAGGCGCTTGGTCAGCCCTGATGCGTTTCGGCCGGCTTCACTTGACGATATTGCGGCACGTGTCTCTATTCTGACTTTACAAGGATCCGCCACAAAGGCCGACATCGAGAAGATCAGGGAGTATCGACTTGATTTCATTCTCCGGTTTTCGTTCGGTAATCCCATAAAGAACCTCGAGGCTGAGACTCGATATGGGATCTGGTCTTTTCTCCACGACGAAGAGGAATTCCTGGGAGCGGGATCGTTCTTTCGCGAAATTGGGGCTAATACGTCCGTTACGCGCGCGGTGTTGTTGGGGCAGTTGGCTGAGGGCCCTGCAGTAGTGCTTAGGGAGGGATGGTTCCCTACCATCAGATACTCATATGCCGAGCAAATCGATGCAATCGCTTTTGAATGCGCCAGATGGCCCGCCTGGATCTGCGCGCATTTACACAACGGAGTGGACCCTTTTGCGGAAGCGACTCCCGCATCCGCAGGCGTCGCGGTGCCCCTCTGCACAGGAGAGACCGCAGCCTTCATGGTTAGGTTGTTTACGAACGCGATCAGAAAGAAGATCACTGCGTTGTATCGCCACCCGCAATGGGCTGTGGGGATCGTTCGGTCGCCCCTTCCGGCGCTGCTCAAAGCATCCGCAGCGCCAAAAGTCGAATTCCTCGATATGGGCTTCGGCCGGACTCGCTTTCAAGCCGACCCGTTCGGCATTGTCGCTGATACGGGATTGACAGTGCTGTTTGAAGATTTCGACATTCGCCGCGGCAAAGCTCACATCTCGTGCGTACAAATCGCCGCCGACGGAAAGATGCTCCCACCACAGCCGGTATTCGTCGAACCGCACCATATGTCGTACCCGTACCTCTTCCAATATGACGGTAAGACGTACTGCGTGCCCGAGACCGCACACACCGGCTGCATCGAAATCTTTGAAGCGGTGGACTTTCCGCTGAAATGGAAAAAGATCGCCACAGTTGGCGACAATATCGCGGGCCTTGATACGAGTATCTTCCGGCACGAAGGATTGTGGTGGGCCGCATTCACCGAGCGCGGGACCGGTATGGACCTGAACCTGTTCTTAATGTATGCGGAGCAGCTGACCGGGCCCTGGAAGCCTCACGCTCGCAATCCCGTGAAAACCGATATCCGCTCCTCACGGCCTGCGGGAACTCCATTCGTTCACGAGGGACAGCTGTACCGCCCCGCACAAGATTCGTCGGAAACGTACGGCGGACGGGTGCGGATCAACCGAGTGACAAAGCTCACGCCCGATGAATTCCACGAAGAAGAAGCCGCAATCGTCGGTCCCGACCCCTTGGGTCCGTATCCGGATGGAATGCACACTGTGTGCGCTATAGGGGACATCACACTAGTGGATGGGCTCCGGCATGTCTTCATCGGATCAGAATTCAGGCAGGTGCTGGCGGAGCGATTGAGAAAGACCGCTTGGGGGCTTTGGTCTCTGATGAGCGGGCCGCAGTCCGCTTCTGCAACCGAAAACGCGCCTAAGCGAGTCCTTGTGCTCGGACCGGTTCCGCCGCCACAGGGTGGGATCGCATCGGTAATACAGGATTGGGTGAAGTCCGATCTCTCGCGTGAATACACCTTCGAGGTATTTCCAACGTTTACCAAGGACTTAGTGGGAACACACAAATTCCTACGCTTGGCGGATCATGTCCGACGGTTCGCAGCGCTTGGCTTGAAGCTGATTTGCACGCGGCCCGACATCGTTCATATTCACACCTCGACTGCGTTCCGGTCTACGATGGTCTATTTGTTTTTGGCGAAGATCGTTGGACGCACGGCGATCCTCCACATTCATGGGAGCGATTGGGAAGGCTTTTATCAGAAGCAATCTCGGCTCGTACGGCGGCTCAGGAGGCTGGCGCTCTCGCTGCCGGACGTAATTGTGGTGCTCAACTCCTTTTGGGTGCGGTGGCTCATCGGAATAGGAATTTCAACTGATATAAGGATCGTCCCTAACTGCCTCAGGGAGGAACCGAAGCCTGATCCGGCCGCTGTCGAGTCAGTTCGCCGTGATCTCGGCTTTCAAGAGGACGATCTCGTGGTGCTGACCGTAGCGTCGATCTGTTCCTGGAAAGGGATCTTCGACCTGGTCGAGGCAATACCAAAAATCGTGCGACAGCGCAATCGCGTCCGATTTGTGCTCGCAGGTGGAGAAGAAGAGCCCGGCGCACTGAAGCGACTCACCGATGTGCTCGAGCAGGCCCGAGTCCGCCGATGGGTTCACGTTCTAGGAGAAGTGGACCGCGACCGGATTGCAGCGCTCCTGTACTCTGCGGACCTATTTCTGCTCCCCTCCTGGACGGAGGGCATGCCCATTGCCGTGTTGGAAGCTATGCGGGCCGGCGTTCCCGTCATTGCCACAGACGTCGGAGCGGTCCCGGATATGATCGCGGACGGGGAGTCGGGATTCCTGATCAAACCTCGCCACCCGGAGCAAATCGCCGAGGCTGTTCTAAGTCTCTCCGAGAACGAATCGCTCCGTCGCACACTTGCTGAAGGCGGCCGAAAAGTGTTCGAGGAGCGATTTGAGCTTTCCCGATGCATGAAGGAAATGCTGGCCCTCTATCGGGACGTCATGTGATGGGGGTGCGCTGTCGAAGATGCGACTTTGGCGCACCGCCGCAGGCCTTTATAGTCAAGTTGGTCGAGTGGGAGCCTGACAATCGAAACAGACGGGGCGTCCAGCTCACTCATTTTGATCCTTCGCCGGCGACTCCGATGCGAAACGCAAGTGCGGCAATTACGAGGAGCGACCCGACAATCGCAAACGGGATGCGGTAATCGGTCCCGACACCCATGAGGCCTATGAGCGCTCCGGCAAGAATTGGGCCGGACGCGTGCCCCACGTCGAAAATGGTGCCGAACGTCCCCATCGCGCAGCCAAGGTGGTCTTCACGGCAGAAATCCGCCACCAGTGCGGCAGCGGAGGAAGTCACTACAGCCTCACCTAATCCGAACACAGCCGCCAGCACAAGCAGCATCCCGAGATCTTTAAACCAGGGAATGAGCACGAACGGGACTGCACACACGAACATGCCCCAGAAGAGAAGGCTCTGTCGTCCGTAGCGATCCGAAAAGCGGCCCATTATCGGCTTAGACAGTATCGTCACCGCTATCTGCACTCCCCAGAGGATGCCGGCGGCGAAGGCGCTAAACCCGCAGATCATCACTGCGTAAATCGGAAGAAAAGCTTCCAGGGCCCCCACCGAAAGGTTCTGGGTTCCCTCCATATTGCTTGTGAGCAGCACCCGGCGATCCACGAGAATTTCTCGCACTCCTGTCCTAAACTGAGCCAGTACTGCATGCAACGTCTGCCCCGTAACCGGAGGAGGCGAATCCCATGCACCCCGCATCACCACCAGCGCAATCAAGAGCGACGCGAAGCCCAGCGCTGCCACGACTCCGTACACCACGTGAAAATGCCACAATTCGGAAGTGTGTCCGCTGGACAGCCACGTGAGAAGCAGGCCCCCGAGCGGGGCGCCCAAGAGGTTGCCGATTATCGTGATCGACGAAAACCACGAGAGCATTTCGGCTCGTTTGTCTCCTGCCACGCCCACGATCACCGCCATGACCACCGGTCCGTAAATGGCCGTTGCGAATCCGTGGAGAAATCGGACAATAACGAGCGCCGCGTACGAGGAAACGAACAGGTATGCGAACGGCACGAATGCGAACACCACCAACCCGATAAACAGCGTCCGAACCCGTCCGATCACGTCCGACACCACACCAGCGGGCATTTTGAAGAAGATGCCGGTGATAGTGGAGATTGCCACCGCGAAGCCGATCGCCTCTGGGCCCGCGCCCAGAGATGCGGCGAACAAGGCCAACACGGGCGTACGAGCCAAAGCGTACGATGCCCGCGCCAGGAACCCGACCGCGCAGAGGCCGCCGAATGTAGAGCCCAAGCTGCCATTGAGACCGGTGCTGTTGGAAATATCAGTGAAGGTGCCTGATGCCGATTTGGTCATCGTTATGGTGTCCTCCGGTTCTGCTCGCTCCCGATCAAGTCATTCGCAATCATTTCCGTCGAAGATATTCGTACAGATCGTCGAAGATCACGCTCCCCCGTTCAAGGCGAACCTCGTCGGACTTGTGAGCAGATGCAAGCCCGTCTATAAGCGCTCCGATTCCGGGAGTCTCGGGCTTGTTGAACTTGGCTTCCTTGAAATCAAGGTCGTGAATAATCTGTCCGATCTGAGCAAGGGCCTGATTCCTGCTGAAAAGCCTGGCTACAAGCGCCTCGAAGGTGCATAAGCTTCCTTCGTGGGTGAACTCGCCTTCATACATGTCGAAGCGCACTTCTCCAGCTTTGGGCCTGTAACCCTTGCTTGAAACGAAGCGGAATTGCGCATCCGGATCGATGAAACGGCGAATCAGCCAAGCGCACGCGATCCGGTCCACATACACCCCTTTGCGGGTGACCCAGGTCTTCCCCACCAAGCCTTTGACATCGGGCGCGCGTGCAGCCGGTGTCGCGGCCTCAGTCTGTTTCATTTGTCGGAGACGACTCTCGATCTGTTCCAATATAGCCTCCGCCGCCTTCCGTCCCGGTGCCCCAAAGAAATCAAGCGCAACCACAGCGGAGAATCTCTTTCTCAATCTGGAAGAGGCCGTTTCCAGGCCCGACCGATCCTCCTCACCGGCTATGGATGGGTTCGCGGGTGCTGAATCGAGCACAGCCCGCGCCTCGTCGACGATCGCGCTATAATCAGCATCCCTTGCAGTCCGGAAGAGTTCCTCGACTTGCCGATCCGTCAATCCCTCGACAAAGCCCGCTGAACAGATTGAGGCTTCGCCGCCTTCTTGAACAATTTCCTTCAAAACCCACTGGAAGTCCTCAAAGGTGTCATCATTTCTCGGGAGTACGTACACGGAGTTTTTGATTGCCACTGCGCCGAGCCCGTGGAGCCGTCGCCAGATTTTGACGCGTAAATATGCGGGCTTGGGGGGAATTTGGTGTATCAGAAGCAGCCATTTTCCATCGACACATTCGGCCATCGTGGTTCTCCATGCAACACTTGATAATATTATGATACAACTGTATCAAATGTCAAGAGGTCAGGCGAAGCGCCAAAGAAAATCCTCGATAAGACCTCGCCGGCATGGCCGAATGAGGCGGGGAGCCATAGCACCTGCCTTGCAGGGCAGAGGGGCATCAGTCGAAAATCACTCTTCATGGAAGCGTTTCTCTTCACTGCGTCCGAAAACCGGACTGGGAGAATTCCATTGACCCCTGCAAGAGAGGTGCGTTAGATTTCAATGAGTTGAAATGAACGTTTAGGCGATTCCATAGTGCATCTTGTGCTGATGATCCGGGTGAAAAAATGGAGCAAAGATTCGGTCCGGTGTCGTTAATTCCGGGCGACAATTCGGGAAATTACCCCAACTGTAATTCGTTGTACGTAGAGGCCGGCACGAAGCTTTTGATCGATCCCGCCTCCAACCGAGATCGCCTGAGACAAATTCGCGACTCCCTGGGGGTCGATGTAGTGCTGCTCTCGCATTGGCATGAGGATCATCTCATGCATCTCGACCTTTTTGACGACAAGCCGCTCTGGATGTCCGCCGCCGATGCGGAGCCGCTCCGCGGTCTCGAAGCCTTCTTCGATGCTTACAATATGACCGAGGAAGAACGGGTGCCGTGGCGGATAACGATGTCCGAGACGTTTCATTTCAAACCAAGAGTTCCCCACCTGCTCATAGAAAACGGCAAGGTGGTTGACCTCGGTGGGGTGACCGTCGAAGTCGTCCACACTCCCGGCCACACTCCCGGTCATCTGGCATTGCTGTTTCGCGAGGCGGAAATCCTGTTCCTGGGTGATTATGACCTCACGTCCTTCGGCCCATGGTATGGGGACACGCATTCAGACATCGACGAACTCCTTGCCTCTGTGGAGAAGCTGAAGACAATTCCGGCCCGGACGTGGCTTGCGTCCCACGGGGAAGGCGTATTTCTCAACGATCCCGGCGAATTGTGGGACGCGTACGTCAGCGTGGTTCATCAACGGGAAGAGAAGCTCATGGACCTCCTGGCCGAGCCCCGAACCATGGCCGACGTGATTGAGGCCCGCATTGTGTACAAAAAGAAGCGTGAGCCGAAGGAGTTCTTCGATTTCGGTGAGCGGTCCATCATGGGGAAACATCTCCAGCGATTGATCAGGAAAGGTGAGGTGACGTTCGACGGAGAGGTGTACCGCCCGGCGTGAGGTTTGTGTGCCTAAACACTCGGAAAGCAAACGATCTTTTCTTCGGCTGACAACGCTTTTGCTGGGCGCATGTGCTGCGTTGCTCGGGTTGTGGGGAGCGATAAGGTTTGCCCTGTTTGGCGGCGCGTCCGCAAGGCCGAGAGAATTCCCGATGAGCGTCCTGGAGTCGCTCCAGGCCGGAATTCCCATGCATGTGCCTGAGGCGGGTGCATGGCTGATCAAGGGGGGGCCGGCTGACATAACCGCACTGGACGATCGGTGCACGCACCTGGGCTGCCGGTACAGGTGGGAAGCGGAACAGCAGCTCTTCGCGTGCCCTTGCCACGGCAGCGAATTCGCGTCCGACGGAAGCGTGCTGAAAGGCCCTGCTACACGGCCCCTCATCGCGCTGACCCTCAACAGAGAAGAACAAGGCAAAATCCGTCTCCTGGAGGGCAAAGGCTGAAAAGTGTAAGTATCGAGAATCAGACCTTGTTTGAAGTGTGCCGCTCCTTTTCGAAGGTGGGGTAGCCTCGACGTCACATGTCGAACTCCTGGAGGGACAAGAGGTCTGCCTCTCGAGGTTCCTGTGAGGCTTCACGGGCTCCCAATTCACACGATTTTGCGACAATCACGGCGGATAGCCCTCCAGGGTACTGGAATGTTTGCAATTGACGACCGAAATGACGATCAGGTATCTTTGACGTGTGTTAAAAGGGGGTTCCCACATACCGTTCTTGCGGCAAAGACGCCACAGCCCATACCGTTCAGGATTGGTACCATGGATTGCCAAACGAACGAGGTAGCAAAAAAGCTCAAAAAAGCCCAGGAACTATTGATTGACATCGGGGCAAGGAACCGACTTCTCAACTACAAGCCTACAAAGAAACGAACCATCCCTGTAAGCGGGTACGCACCAGCCGAACTCTACCAACAGGCAATAATTGATCAAGGTATTATCAGATTTCTCCCACGAGATCAGGTCGCGGCGTCAATGGGAAACAGCCGGGATGCAAGCGACGAACCGTGTGAACTGAAGCTAAATACAGAATTCACGCAGCAAGACTCCTCACGAGGTTAACATACGTATTTCGCAATGCGCGCACGTTTGTTGAAGAGCAAGATTTCACTGGGCTCCATCTTGCGCTCTGCTTTCTGAAATGGACTGAGGGCCCCGATTCGATTGAGAAATGGCGAGCCCCTCTCCTCCTCATACCTGTTGAACTGAAACGTCCCCAATTTGGGCACTTCACGGTCTCCCGGACCGGAGAAGACGTCCGCGCAAATTATGCGCTTGAGTACAAGCTTTCGAGTGCCTACAACCTCGATTTGCCACCTTTCGAAATGCAGGACAACACGAAGTGCGTGAAGAAATACCTCGAACAAGTTCAGCAGCTCGTCGCGGGGCAACCGGATTGGGAGGTCGACGAGTCAATGTGCCTGGATTTCTTCAACTTCACAAAGATGGTCATGTATCGGGATCTTGATCCAGGCAAGTGGCTCGACCAAGATCCACCGCTTGACAACAGACTCCTGAGATACCTTTTCGATCCCGAAGTTGCACCGCCACCGCCGCGGGGAGTTGCTGAGAATGGAATTGATGAGGAGGTTGATTTCGAAGCCCGATATTACGTCATGGACGCTGACCCTTCACAAATAGTGGCCATTGAAGAGATAAGGCATGGAACCAACCCCGTTGTTCAGGGACCTCCAGGCACGGGGAAGTCTCAGACAATCGTCAATTTGATCGCGGAAATGCTGGACCGCGGCAAAAACCGGCTCATCCGGTATTTGCGTACGTATAGTTGAAAAATAAAGGAGGACATGCTTGCTCCTTCCGGGGTTTGAAACAATCTTGGAAGGAGGGCAAGGCATGTCCACCAGCCTTTTGTATCATGCCTTGAACATCGTGGGTTACCGATATCGGAGCACAGAGTATAGTGGAAAGGAGATCATATTCACCATTGAACAGGACCCAAGCACTCTTCAATGTGCCTGTTGCGGTTCCCGGAAGGTCTCCAAACGGGGTGCCACGT
>JAIWNO010000320.1 GCA_020216785.1 Desulfomonile sp. | reverse complement strand
ACATGATGGAATACATGGCCACATTATTCCCTTCAGCGTCCGAGGGAAAAAAACACATCAGGATTGGACTTGCAACCTCTTTATTTGGCCCCTGTTCCGACAGAACAGTCCTTGTCGGATCGAGATTGACGCGGGGCAGGGGCGTGGATATAATTACCATCAGATATGAACTTATGTACGTTCTTTTATCCATACGAGTCCAATGACACCAGATCAAGACAAATTTGAAAGAGCCGGAGCCGTTTTCCAACGACACGGCGGCACGATGAGGACTGCTCAAGCCATACACCTCGGAGTTCACCCCCGGACTCTCTATGAAATGCGGGATGCCGGGATTCTGGATCAACTCGGACGAGGCGTTTATCGGCTTGCGGAACTGCCTGTCCTCAGCGATCCCGATCTCGCAACGGTCGCACTGAAAATTCCTCACGGAATCATTTGTCTGATCTCGGCCCTAGCCTTCCACGAAATAACCACCCAGGTCCCCCATGAGATTTACCTGGCGGTAAGCCGTGGAACAACTCGTCCTCGGCTGCACTACCCTCCCCTTCGTGTTTTCTGGTTCACGGACAAAGTCTTTACCGAAGGGATCGAGACTCACGTACGGGATGGCGTCCCGCTTCGGGTGTATAGCCCCGAGAAAACCCTGGCAGATTGCTTCAAGTACCGGAACAAGATCGGAATTGATACGGTGGTCGAGGCCCTGAAACTTTATCGGCAAAGCAAGCCGGTCAGGGTTGACGAGCTGCTCCGATTTGCCCGTGTGTGCCGGGTCTTCAAAGTCATGAAGCCTTACCTGGAGGCGCTGCTGTGACCCGCCAAAATTCCAAAGACCCCGTCGCTTCTGTTCGACAACGCCTTTTGAATAAGGCACGACAATCCGGGCGTCCTTTCAACGAGATTCTTCAGTACTATGCAATGGAAAGGTTCCTATATCGGCTCTCCAAATCGCCGTATGCGAACAATTTTGTCCTCAAGGGCGCACTGATGTTCAATGTGTGGAGGGGGCCGCTGTCGCGACCCACGATGGACATTGACCTCCTGGGCCGCCTCAGCAACGACATTGAGAGCATCATCGCTGCGCTGAAAATCGTCTGCACTCAGGAAGTGGAACCGGATGGATTGGTTTTCGATCCTGACAGTGTGAGCGGAGAGCGGATTATCGAAGGTGTTTCTTACGAGGGTATCCGAGTCCGCCTACGCGGAACTCTCGGGACCGCTCGTGTGGTGATTCAGGTAGATATAGCCTTTGGCGACATCATTGTGCCTTTTGCAACGACTACGGATTATCCGACCATCCTCGACCTTCCGGTCCCGTCGGTGCAGGGATACAGCAAAGAAAGTACGATAGCCGAAAAACTTCAAATCATGGTGAGACTCGGCGTCCTCAACAGTCGCCTCAAAGACTTCTACGACATCTGGCTCCTGTCTCGTGAGTTCCATTTCGAGGGACGGACACTGGCATCTGCCATCAAAGAGACTTTTCGGGCCAGAGAAACTGAAATCCCCGCTCAGCCGGATGCACTCATGGCTGCTTTTGCCCAGGACGCCGATAAGCAATCTCAGTGGCGTGGCTTTCGTCGCAGGACGCTTCTGGAGGACCCCCCTGAGGATCTTTTGGACCTAGTGGACCGCATTTCCACCTTTCTGGCACCAGTAATGGAAGCCATAGTCCTGAACAAGCCGTTCAGTGGAGTATGGGAGCATCCCGGTCCGTGGAAAGAAATGGAGAAGGACGAGGCGTAGGGGGCAGGAATTATTCTGAATCATCCAGCCTTGCCGTAAGGGCCTCACCGTGGAGATTCTCTACTGCGTAATTATTATAAAGGACAATTTCGCAGAGGATTTTATGCGGCGTCGCTCTGGGGCATTGCATCGCGTACAAGGAGAATCAAAATCTAAATATTTGGTGATGCAACATGGTCGGTACGAAATGGAGGGGCGACCGGCCGGTCGCCCCTCCGCCCAGCCCGCGACGGTACTCATGCCGATGAGCATTTACACAAGGGAAAATGTTGCTTTCACGCCCGCAAATGGGCATATAAACAGTAAAACCGCCGAGTTACCAACCCATCCTCCTTGACCGGAGCGACTGATCGTGCTATACAGGGGCCTGGATGGCCTCCACGGCTGGGGATGAACGTATGCCCGCTTCTCAGACCAGAAGTCTCGATGAGGTATATCGGGACACATACGCCTTCCTGTGCACTCTGGAGCGGTTCGGCATCCTCTTGGGTCTGGAGCATATGACCCGCCTCCTCGACGCGCTCGGCAATCCACAGTACTCGTTCCCCGCCGTCCACATCGCGGGAAGCAAAGGGAAGGGCTCCACCGCAGCATTCATCACGGGCATTCTCAGGGAGGCCGGGGTGAAGACCGCGCTGTATACGTCGCCGCACCTCAGCGACTTCCGGGAGCGCATCCGCATTAACGGGTCGATGGTTTCCAAGGAAGCCGTGATCCGGGCCACAGAGCGGACACGCGAGGTTTACAACCCGGAGCGCACCACATTTTTCGAGTTCACTACCGCAGTGGCCCACCTGTGCATTGCGGAAGCCAAACCCGATATCGCGGTGATCGAGGTGGGCCTGGGCGGGCGCCTCGATGCGACCAACATCATTCGCCCCACGGTGACGGTGATTACCGACATCGCGCTGGAGCACGAGGACTATCTCGGCGACACCATTGCCGCGATCGCGCGGGAAAAGGCGGGTATCATCAAGCCCGGCGTGCCGCTGGTTACCACCGCTACGAGGCCGGACGCTCTGGAGGTGATCCAAGAGACAGCTCGGGCAGCGTCCGCGCCGATAAAGCAGTTCGTGCGGGATTTCATCGGGACCCGCACCGCTTCGGACGAGTTTACCTACCGGTCGGAGAGGCTTGAGTTGGCAGGCATCAAGCTCGGCCTTGCCGGCGGCCACCAGGTGAAGAACGCGGCCCTCGCGTGCGCGGCGGTGGAAGCGCTGCGAGAGCACGGGTACGAAGTCCCGGAAGACGCGTTCCGTCGGGGCATCGAATCGACCCGCTTCCCGGGACGGTTCGAGGTGCTCCGGCGTCGGCCCGACGTGATCATCGACGGCGCGCATACGCCTGAAGCCATGCGCCTGCTCAAGCACACGCTGAGGCGGTCCTATCCCGGCGCCAAGCCGTTGGTGCTCATGGGGATGCTTGCGGAAAAGAAATGGCGGCAAATGGCCGAAATCCTGGCTCCTCTCGCCCGGGAGGTTGTGTGCGTCGCTCCCCGGGGCGACCGAGCGCTCGACCCCGAGGAACTGGCCGCGTGGGTGCGTAAGTGCGGCGTGCCCGCGCGCGCGGAGCGTGGAATTGTGGAGGGCTTCGAAGTCTTACAGGGGATAGCCTCTCCGGAGGATATAATCCTTGCCGCGGGCTCGCTCTACATGATCGGCCCGGTAAGAGACGCATGCATCCAGGGGGCGGGGTGAACCTGCGCAGGACAATCGGGTTTGCGGCTCGCCGCGCGAGGTGCATGGCGCTTGTGTGTGCTGTTGCTCTCGTTGCGACCTGCGCGGGTCCCCGATGGGCGGTCGGCCGGGAACAGCCGGCTGCCAAACCCGCCAATGCGAGGAACGGCCAGGAATCGATACTCATCCCTACCGATGTTCCGATCGAAATGTCGGCGGAGCGCCTGTCCGTAACCAATGACGGCAATACCTACACCGCGCGGGGCAATGTGACGATCGCGCAAGGCAATATTCGCCTTCGCGCGGACACGATCATGTACGACAAGCGCACGAACACGGTTACCGCTCGCGGCAAAGTCATTGTGCGCACGGGAAGCGACGTGGTGGAGGCCGAGTCGATCACGATCAAACTTGCGGACGCTACCGGTGTCGTATTCAACGGAAAGCTGCTCCTGACGCGTCACAATGTGTATCTCGAAGGGCAGAAGCTGGAAAAGGTAGACGAGTCCACGTACCACATCGAGCGCGGGAGCTTTACTACCTGCGACGGAGCAAAGCCGGACTGGCGCATCACCGGCCGCGACCTGGACGTGACCCTCGAAGGCTACGGCCGGCTCAAACATGGGTTCTTCTACGTCCGGGACATCCCGGTCTTTTACATTCCCTGGTTCATGTATCCTGCAAAGCGGACCCGGCAGAGCGGTTTTCTCATGCCGACCCTGTCGAACAGCACTCTGCGGGGTTTTGACATCAGGCTGCCGTTTTTCCTTGCAATTTCGCCTAGTGTCGACGCGACGGTTATTCCGAGGGTCTGCACCAAGCGAGCCCTGCAGACCTCTGTTGAGCTGCGGTACGTCCCGCTGGAGGACTTCAAGGGGCGCTTCTACGGTGAATATACATACGACTGGCAGTACGGTCCACCGGCGGACCCGCGGAGCCACCGCTTCTACGCGACGTGGCTGCACGACCAGGATGTGGGGGGCATTGCACGGTTCAAGGCAAACGGTGCCTGGGTGTCGGACCGGGACTATTTTGAGCTGTGGGCGGGCAGGTTCGACCGTCGCAAGCGGGTACGTTACCTGGAGTCCAACACGGTGCTCTACCGCCAGTCGAACAACGCCCTTTTTCAGGCGGAGGCCAGCCATTTCGACAACCTTGACATACCGAACAATGCTGTGACGGTGCAGAACCTCCCCATCATCACCGGGACGTTGTTCAACCAGCAGATCCCGTACACCCCGTTCTATTTCAGCTCAAACGTCGTGTACAACCACTACTACGCGCCGATCATGCACAAACAGTGGCTCGGCAGCCGCTGGCAGATGAATGCGCGACTGGGCCTTCCCGTCTCCCTGGGTAACATCCTCAAGCTGGAGCCGTCGATCACGTATTTCGGCAAAGCGTATGTTGCGGACTATTACGAGCACGACAAGAGCGTGAAATCGGTTAAGTCCGTGCGAGCGGACCTGTATCAGGTGGACGGCGACCTCTTCACGGACCTCCACGCGGTGTACGGCGGCACGCTCTTCGGGTTCCACGGTATCAAGCACACCATGCGCCCACGGGTGAGCTGGACGTATCGGCCTCCGACGCGGACGGAAGGGTATCCCACGTTCGACGAGACGGATCAGGTCGACGGCATCAGCCTGGTCAAGGCAGAAGTGCGCCAGACATTGACCGGACGCCTGGGACCGCGTGAATACCTGGATTTCATGACGCTGAGCCTCTCGCAGGGCTACGACTTCGCGAACGATGACCCGACAATGAGTCGGCCCATCACCAAAGTCCGCAGCGGTATGGGCTGGACCAACACCCTGGCGGAGCTTACCTTTAAGCCGCACACGCTGGTGGATCTCATGGCCCAGACCGAATACGATCCGCTGATGGACAGGGCAAGGAGATACAGTGTCAGCCTCGGGCTGATGGATCATCGGGGCGACATGGTTCGGGTGCTGCATCAGTTCACGGAAGACGGAATGAGGCGGGACCTTAACCGGCAGACCAACGTAAGCGTGCAGTTGAAGCTGCTGTCATCGCTCGACTGCTTCTTCGAGAATCAGTACACCCACCAGTTCAATTTCTCGTATTTCACGAGCTTCGGGCTTGTTTATCATCCCCAGTGCTGGAGCGTGGAGCTGAAGTACTCGGAATCCCGAAGCCGGGACCCGGTTTCCCAGCGCATCAAGGAGCCCGACCAGACGGTGTTCATGACGGTATCGCTGTACGGACTGGGGCAGGTGTATCGCATGAGCCGTGAATGGGGCGAGATTCTCGCCTCCCCTTTTGGCGCTTCGGACGCAATCATTCCATAATAGCCATCCAGTGTGGGGTTGAATCGGTACGGCCGGCGGGTTTGCCGCTCCATCCGCTCCATTTGGGACCGATCTTTGATACCAATGGATCATCAAATCAGTATAGCGGTTGCCAAAAATAATTTCCGATTGATTTCTCCGGGGTGTCGGGAGGTCCCGTTCACTTCGAGCGACGCAAGGCCGTCGAATCTTC
>JAIWNO010000227.1 GCA_020216785.1 Desulfomonile sp. | reverse complement strand
GTCTGCATGATCCCACGGAATGCATTGCAGGATGCCAACAAAAATAGGGAATATTGAAGCCCAGAGAGAGACATGCGCTCAAAAGGCTCTGTCCTTCTCCGACTTCGTACGGTCTGTTATCGATGTAGATCACCGCCACGAGTTATCTCCAGGGACACCGCTTTTCCCTAATGTGCTGCTCGAAGTCCTCCCGAAAGTACTTCAGGGCACTGCCCAGAGGCTCCATCGCTCCCGGCGCGAGCGCGCAGAAGGTTCTTCCCGGTGCCATCATCCAGGTCAGCTTTTCCAAGGTGGATAGATCTTCAGGTATTCCCTTTCCATTCTCGATGGCCTGTAGGATGGACGCAGCCCAGGGGAGGCCTTCACGGCACGGAGTGCACCACCCGCAGGATTCATGCGCGAAGAAATATTCAAGGTTGTGCACCATGCCGATCGGGCAGGTTTTGTCGTCCAAAACAATGACTGCGCCTGTCCCAAGCCTGCTGCCGGCCTTTTGCACCGAACCGAAGCTCATGGGGACGTCCAGATGCTCTTCCAGGAGGAAATCGGTCGATGCCCCGCCCGGCATCACTGCCTTAAGGCGGTACCCCTCTCGCATTCCGCCCGCGTGCTCTTCAATGATTTCCCTGAGCGGGGTTCCCATAGGCAACTCCCAAAGTCCAGGTCTTTTCACTCGTCCTGAAGCAGAGTACATCTTGGTACCGCCGTCTTCGCAGAGGCTGAGATCTCTGAACCATTCCGCGCCCTTGTTGATGATGTGCGGCACGTTGCAGAGCGTTTCCACATTGTTGAGGATGGTAGGTTTGCCCCAGAGTCCGCATTCGGTCTGCCTCGGGACTCTCGAGTGAGGAATCGCTCGGTCGCCTTCCAAGGATCGAACGAGGGCCGTGCCCTCTCCGCAGATATAGCGCCCTGCGCTTACGTGAAGGTGCAGCCCCAAGTTGAAGCCCGACCCTAGAATATTTTTTCCGAGGTAACCGTTCTCGTACGCTTCGGCAATAGCTCTGCGAAGGCGCTTCTGTGCAAGCGTGTACTCCCATCGGATGAAAATGAACGCGGACTCGGCTTCTGTTGCGAACGATCCAATGATCACGCCCTCTATGAGCTGGTGAGGGTCACCTTCCATGAGCACGCGATCTTTAAAGGTACCGGGCTCCATTTCGTCCGCGTCCGCGATGAAATGACGGGGTTTCTTGGAATCAAGCGGGACAGATCCCCATTTCACGGCAGTGGGAAAGCCCGCTCCCCCGCGTCCCTTGAGATCGGATTCCCTCATGACATCGATAACCTGGGCCGGAGTCATCGAGGTGAGCACTTTGCGCACGGCCTGATAACCGCCGACCTTTTCGTACTCCCTGAGAGAAAGCGGTTCACCACCAGGCTGTATGTTGGCTGTGAGCGGGCGTTCCACCGTCATGCCTCCCGCCTGTACGACGCGATGATCTCGTCGAATCTTTCCGGTGTCAGATCCGTGTAAAGCTCTCCGCGGATCATGATTGCCGGCGCGCGGGCACATGCGCCGAGGCACTGGATGGGAAGGAGAGTAAACAGTCCGTCGGCAGTGGTTTCTCCGAGTCGAATACCCAATGTCCGCGCGATGTGCTCCTGAAGGCTCTCGTATCCCATGATCCAACAGCAGACGCTGTCACAGATGAGAATCACATATTTGCCGACCGGCTTGCGATAGATGTGGTTGTAAAAGGTGGCCACTCCTTCCAGTTCATCGGGGGTCATCTGAAGAAAGTCCGCAATTTCGAGAAGGCTTTCGTCCGAAATCCATCCAAGGTGTCGCTGGACGATTTGCATGGCTTCAATGCACGCGGCTTTCCTTGTTTCCGAGCGGTCGATCTCGGCTTGAAGCTCCTGTTTCATTGCGTCCGTCAGCAGAGGCAAGGTTCGCGTCCTTATTCAGCGGTCCACATCCGCCATTACGAAATCGATGCTTCCCAGCAGCGCAACCAGGTCCGCGATTGCGCTTCCCCGAATGATCAGGGGAATCATCTGCAAATGAGCAAATGAGGGTGTCCGGATGCGCGTGCGGTACGAATTGGTATTCCCGTCACTTATGAGATAGTAGGCGTTGTTTCCCTTGGTGGCTTCGACAATCGCCGTTGCCTCACCAGCCGGGATCACCGGTCCCCAGGTAACATTGAGGAAGTGGTGAATCAGCGTTTCGATATGGTGCATGGTCAAATGCTTGGGCGGCGGTGTTGCCAGAGGGTGGTCGGCCATGTACGGCCCGTCGGGCATCATCTTCAGGCATTGTTCTATGATTCGAAGGCTCTGACGCAGTTCCTCCGCGCGGACCGCGCCGCGGTCGTACGCGTCGCCGTTTTGCCCTGTGGGAACATCGAACTCGAACTGGTCGTACCCCGAATACGGCCTGTCCTTGCGAAAATCCCATTCCAAGCCGCACGCTCGGAGACCGGGCCCGGTAACGCCCCATTCAATCGCCTCATCCAGCGTGTACACTCCGATTCCTTTTGTGCGGGCCTTGAGCAGTCGGTTGTGCATCACCAGTTTGAGAAACTCATCGAGACGAGCCGGAAAATATTTCACGAATTGTCCGACCAGCTTTTCCCAGCCCTTGGGAAGGTCCTGAGCCACGCCGCCGATACGGAACCAGCTTGGATGCATACGTCCGCCGCATATGGCTTCGACAATTGAAAATACCCGCTCGCGATCGTTGAACATGAAAAAAACCGGCGACATTGCGCCCACATCTTGGGCGTACGTGCCGTAGAAGACCAAATGACTCGCGATGCGGAAAAACTCCGCCATCATCACTCGAATGACTTTCGCCTTGTCAGGGACCTCGATTCCTGCAAGCCGTTCCACCGCCATGCAATACGGCAGGTTGTTCATCACTCCGCCGAGGTAGTCGATGCGATCGGTGTACGGAATGAACGTATGCCAAGTCTGGCGCTCGGCCATCTTTTCCGCACCCCGATGGTGGAACCCAATATCGGGGATAGCATCGACGATCACCTCACCATCGAGGGCCAGCACGATTCGGAACGGCCCGTGAGTCCCCGGGTGTTGGGGGCCCATGTTCAGGAATATGTAGCGCGTGTCCGGACCGTAATCCGGCAGCCCCCATTCCTCCGGATGGAATTGCAACCGTGAGTCCTCTTCTTCGGCGCGGTAATCAGGAAGCTCGAACGGTCCCATCTCCGTAGCGCGCGCGGGATGCTCCTTTCGGAGAGGGTGTCCTTTCCAACGCTGTGGCAGCAAAATTCTCCGGAGATTGGGGTGTCCCTCAAAACGCACACCGAACATGTCCCAGACCTCGCGCTCGTACCAATTGGCGCAAGGCCACAGCTTCACGATGCTGGGAATGGAAGGAGCGTCGCCCTTGAGCGCGACCTTGACGCGAACGTCCTCGTTGCGCTCGTAAGAGATCAGGTGGTAGACCACCGTAAAATCGCTTTCCGGTTGCCCGTTACGGGAAACGCGCAATCGCTCGTCAATCGCGGTCAGATCGAAAAGCGTCCGAAACGGCTTGGAAATACCTGATTTCAGATATCCCAGGACATCCTTGAGACTGCCTTGTCGCACCCACACCGTGGGCACGTTATCTCGAACGGGCTGCACGGCAACAATTGCATCCGGAAATATGGACTGTAGTTCATCAATTATGGGAGACTTATCGCCGACCACAATCCTCATCCTCAATTCTCAAAGCAGGGTTTCAATCAACACTGAAGGCGCTTCCACCGGAATGTGAATCATATTTCGTCCGGAGAGCGCAGCATGTCGGCATTTTGCCGCTCGCCGCGTTTGAGATCACGCATCGACGGGAGCTTCGGCCTTGCCACTTCTTGAGCGCCCGCCACCCAGCTCAAAGGCCGCTTCTCTGTTCCGACCATTTCCTGAAGACGCAATAAACCGTCCATAAACGCGTCGGGCCTCGGAGGGCATCCCGGCACGTATACGTCCACCGGAATGATTTTGTCCACACCCTGCACCACGCTGTAAATGTCGTACATCCCTCCCGAATTAGCGCAAGAGCCCATCGAGATCACCCAACGAGGCGCCATCATCTGCTCGTACAACCGCCGAACCACCGGGGCCATCTTTATGAACACTGTGCCGGCGACGACCATCACATCCGCTTCGCGCGGGGATGCCCTGAGCACCTCCGCGCCGTATCGGGCGAGATCGTACTTGCTCGTGAAGGCTGCGGCAAACTCCACGTAGCAGCACGAGAGCCCGAAATTAAGCGGCCATAGGGAGTACTTGCGCCCCCAAGCCAAAAGATCTTGCACACGAGAAAGAAAAACGCTTTGCCGGACCACGTCTTCCAGAGAGGCCCCGCCTTTGGAGGAGCGGTCACCAGCCCGTTTAAACCACCAATTCATTGAACAACCCCCGTCAGGGGCAAACCAACATTACTGCGCTAAGGCGTCATTAAAGCCCTCGGCCGCGAGGGCCCGACTCGAGGGCGCCGATCCGCCATAGATAGGCAAGCCCGGCCAGAAGCACCCCAATGAAGATGAGGACTTCGATGTAGCCTAACCAGCCGAGTTCCTTTACGGCAACGGCCCACGCGAAAATAAAGACTGCTTCGAGATCGAAAATCACGAAGAATACGGCGACCAGATAGAAGCTCACGTCTCTCGGCACCCATGCCGGGCCGACGACTCTCACTCCGGATTCGTACGGTTCACCTGTTGTCCGTGCCCGGTGACGTTCCCCGAGAAAGTGAGGAATAGCGAGCATCAGGCCGACAAGTCCGAATACGAGCAGAGCGTAAAGCCCCAGGGGCCACAGCAGCGTGTCGGTGGAAATGGGTATCAATCGGTCCCCCGCATCTCTTAAGGGTTGACCTGTGCGTCGGCAACAGTCCCCGTGAAAACGCCGAACAGTAGAGCGGCGCGCCGCAATTGGCCGGCAAGTCTGCCGCCGCTCTCCACTACCGGCCTGGAAATTCTATTGGCCGGTTAAGATAAAAATTTTACCACACCGGCCGGGCGGTTGTCACTGGGTGCGTTCCTGTTTTGCGCCCGGCCCGCCATTTACCTGTATGATTCCAACGTGCCTTGTATGAAACGCGCCCCATGAAGACCGACAAGGTGCCGGCACTAGCAGTATTTTCATGTTCGTTGGAGGGATTCTCGTCGTGGAAGTTTCAATGAGGTGAGTTTGGCAGGCTACCTGATTGGAAAATCAAAATACGTGTTCGGAAATGGCTCATTTTTAAGCGTGAAATGCCGCCACTCCTTTGGATAAGGCTCAAAGCCGTGCTTTCGCATGAGCACGAGCAGCAGCAAGCGGTGCGCACGTTGGGCTGGTGACATCAGAGGACTGTCCGGCCACGCCTCGCGGCCGAAGAAATCGTACTGGGTCCCCATATCCAACTCGCTTCCGAAACTGTGTTTGTCCAGAGATATGATGGCCACGTCAACAGTGCTGCCTCTAGAATGACTTGATCTTTAGGCGATATAGCCTTCCTTGAAGAGGTCCGCTTTTCTCACATTGGGATAGAAATCCTTTTGCATCTTCGTGTCCCGGAGGTCTTTTCCCCAACGCACGAAGTCGTCGACAGCCCGCTGCAGACGATACGCGTCAAAGATTTTCAATCCCAGACCAAAACGATTCAGATCTTCCTGAACTCCTTTGAGGGACTCTGCCGCGGCCCTCGTCAACAAACACTTCGGCGCTTCTTAGCCGCCAACACGGCGTCCCACGAAGTTGTTATCCGTGAAATAGCGGAGTTCCACTTTGATGCCGGGTATTAACTTGTCCACTTGGACGAAGGAATCCGGCAGCTCTTCAGCGCTGATCGGCTTCGGCAATAAAGCTGCGTGGATGCAAACAAAAGAACAGAAGAAGACAACTGCACAGGAATGTTTCATTTGCTCTCACATGGTCGTAGTTATGGGATGATACGCGCACGGAATTCAGGATCGGTGGACATTCCCGCCGAGAACCCCGCGGTGGTGGGCAAACGCAAGAGAGTCCCGCCTCCGGCGTTATTTTCCCTTCAGCAGGCCGTTCTCGTAGAAATAGAGGAACACGACGCGGTTGTCGATTCCGGTAAGTTCCGACACCTTGTAGACTGTCACAGATTCCCGCGCCATCTTGAGTTTGTTGATGCAGCGGGTAATCCTGCCGTAGACTTCGTTGTTCTTGTTGATGTCCATTTTCCGACATCCTTTACGGTCTCGTCGTCCCGGTCAATTGGCCCCGGCGCCCGAACGCGTACCGATAATTTCTCCCACCGAGTCGAGCGCCTGCTGCAACATATCCACATTGGGGCCGCCAGCCTGGGCCATGTCCGGCCTTCCACCGCCGGAACCTCCGAGCACCTCCGCTGCCTTTTTCACAATCTGCCCGGCATGAAAGCGGTTGGTAAGGTCTTTGGTGACGAGAGCAACTAGGAGGGCTTTTCCGTCAACCCTGGCGCCGAGAAGCGCAACTCCGGACTCCAGCCTGTCCCGCACCCGGTCCGCATATTCCCGGAGATCTTTGGGATTGGATATGTCTTCCAATACGCGGGCCAGCACGTGAACACCATTGATTTCGACCATGCTGTCGAGAATATCGGTGGTCCGTGACGAGGTCAGTTTAGCTTTAAGCGCCTCGACTTCCTTTTCGCGGGCCTTCTTCTCTTCCACGAGTCGATCCAGCTTGCGAGCCAACTCGCCCGGCGATCCTTTAAGGCGATCCGCGAGCTCTCGAACTTCGTCCTCCAGCGCCCGGAGATATGCCAGCGCAGCCTTGCCGGTGACCGCCTCGATCCGCCGGACCCCGGCAGCAATGCCACCTTCGCTAATGATCTTAAAGAGGCCGAGGTCGCCGGTACGCTCCGCGTGAGTACCGCCGCACAACTCCTTGCTGAAATCACCGACCGAAACCATCCGAACGGTGTCTCCGTACTTCTCGCCAAACAGTGCAATCGCACCGGCTTTTCGCGCCTCGTCGATGGACATCACCCGCGCGGCCACCGGAACGTTCTCTCTAATCTTCTCGTTCACGAGGTCTTCGACCCGGCGCAGCTCATCTTGGGAAATCGAGGAGAAATGAGTAAAGTCGAACCGGAACTTGTCAGCGTCCACGAGCGAGCCGCTCTGCTTGACGTGATCTCCGAGCACTTCTCTGAGGGCCCACTGTAGGACGTGTGTAGCCGAATGGTTTGCCATAATGGAGCGTCTCAACCCCGCATCCACCCGAAGGCTCACCTGGTCCCCAACGCGCAATTCGCCACTGCGCACTCTGCCACGGTGAACGATAAGGTCCGGAAACGGCCGTTGTGTGTCTTCCACTTCCATCACAGAGCCGTTGAGACTGATGACCCCATGATCGCCCACTTGGCCGCCGGCTTCCCCGTAAAACGGCGTGCGGTCAGTCACGACTTCCACCGCGTCGCCCGATTGAGCCTTGGAAACCTTCTGCCCCGCTCTGATTATAGCTCTGATAGTGCCGGAATCCTCGATGTTCCCGTACCCGGTAAACTCCGAAGTCACACCTTCCTCCAGCACTTCACGGAGCGCAGCGGAATGCTCACCTTGCATCAGGTTCCACGCTTCGCGCGCCTTGGTCCGCTGTTTGGCCATCTCGCTCTCGAAACCCGGTTCGTCCACATCGAGGCCGGCCTCGCGAGCGAGGTCACGCGTGAGGTCAGGCGGAAATCCGTACGTGTCGTAAAGCCGAAAAGCGACCGCGCCCGAAAGAACACCTGTGCCGCTCGCCTTGACTTGGGCAGCTTCCTCCTCAAAGAGCACCAGCCCGCGGGCGAGTGTTTCCAGAAAGCGCTCTTCTTCGCTCTTGACTACTTTTTCCACAAGTGCCGCATGGGTCTCGAGTTCCGGATACGCCCCGCTCATGAGGCGAACCACAACCCCAGCGGTGTCGTACAGGAACGGCTCTTCCAAACCAATGAATTTGCCATACCGGATCGCTCGACGCAAAATGCGCCGCAACACGTACCCACGGCCCTCGTTGGACGGGAGAACCCCGTCCGAAATGAGAAAGGCTGCGGCGCGGCTGTGGTCCGCGATGACCCGGATGGCGACCGCTTCCATATTATTGCCTTGACAGCGCTTGCCTGACAACTCTTCCACCCGCCCGATAATAGGCCGGAACAGGTCGGATTCCCAGTTGCTATGACCGCCCTGCACCACGGCCGCCAGCCGCTCCAGCCCGAGACCGGTGTCGATAGACGGCTTCGGAAGCGGGGTCATAACACCGGATGCGTCACGGTCGAACTGCATGAACACAAGGTTCCACAATTCGAGGAAGCGGTCGCAGTCGCAGTCCGGCCCGCAGTCCGGACGGCCGCAGCCCAGTACCTCTCCCTGATCGATATGGATTTCCGAGCACGGACCGCATGGGCCGGTGTCACCCATGCTCCAGAAATTGTCCTTTTCGTCGAGGCGAACAATCTCCTCGGCGCTGCGGCCTGCCACCTTTTGCCAGATGCGTGCTGCGTCGTCGTCTTCCCTGAATACCGTCACCACAAGGCGTTTCGCGGGCAATCCGACGATTTTCGTGAGGAACTCCCAACCGAACGCAATTGCATCTTCCTTGAAATAATCCCCGAAAGAGAAGTTCCCCAGCATTTCGAAAAAGGTGTGATGCCGGGCGGTATGACCCACGTTTTCCAGATCGTTGTGCTTTCCCGAAACCCGGAGGCATTTCTGCGCGGTGGCGGCCCTGGAGTACGGACGTTTTTCAGCGCCGGTGAACACGTTCTTAAACTGCACCATTCCTGCGTTCGTGAACAAGAGCGTAGGATCTCCCACGGGGACGAGCGAAGAGCTGGAGACCCTGGTGTGGCCTTTATCTTCAAAATACCTCAGGAATAGTTCACGCAGTTCGGCGCCGGTCATGCTTCCTCCGGAGCGTGGCAGTGGCGGGCGGCTTTCGTCCCGAATTAATTATAATACCATAGAACATTTGAGATTCGGCAGAAGAATCCGGCACGACGGGAAACCGTTCAATTATATGGGGCCGGACCTCCCGGTCGAGCTTCTCGGTCGTTTCACTCCCGCCTATGGTTCACCGTTTCCCCAAGCGACGATCCTGCCTGTGGAGTGAATCAGAGGACCCTCCATCGGACAACAGCATCAAGCCTCCCTGAATTCGTTATGATATTTATGTAATATCAATATGTTATATTTATAACAAGAATTTTAACATTATACCATGGCGAGTACATATTGAAATTGCGTTTTTTATTGACTATAGACCTGCGAGCTGCTAAACATCCCCCTCATCGCCCGGGTCCCTCCAAATCACAACCGGGCCTTGTCACCGGGATTGAGAAAAGCAACATCTACACGCTCTTTCGGGACCGGCAGCCGTCAAAACCACGACGCCTCGTCCTTTTATGCCCGCAAACTCTACTCGACGCCCACAACGCAGCGCAACGCAACGAAAGAGGACAAAGTCCCTGAACAGTACCTCGATCGAATCTTTCACAGCTCCTGTGAAAACATGGCAGAGTTGCCCGACTGTTCGGTCGCGCTTATGGTAACCTCACCGCCGTACAATGTGGGCAAGGATTACGACGCAGACCTCACACTTGACGAATACCTCGCGTTCCTCAAGCGCGTGCTTGCTGAAACCTACCGCGTGCTTGTCCCCGGCGGACGCGTGGCATTCAACGTGGCAAACCTGGGACGAAAGCCCTATATCCCGCTCAATGCTTATGTGGCGCTAATGGCTTCGGAATTAGGTTTTCTCATGCGAGGAGAGGTCATCTGGGTAAAAGGCAAAGGAGCAAGCAACTCGTGCGCATGGGGCTCATGGATGTCCGCGACGAACCCGACACTTCGCGACCTGCACGAATACGTCCTTGTCTTTTCTAAAGAACGGTTCGATCGCCCGCAGCCCGGACCGTCCACCATCACCCGCGACGAATTCATGGCCGCAACTACGAGCGTGTGGCATATCCCGCCCGAGTCCGCACGCAGGGTCGGTCACCCCGCGCCCTTCCCCGTCGCCCTTGTCGAGCGCTTCATCCACCTTTACACCTTTGCCGGAGATGTGGTCC
>JAIWNO010000226.1 GCA_020216785.1 Desulfomonile sp. | reverse complement strand
TCGACCCTTTTATGGGCAGCGGCTCCACAGCCGTGGCCGCAATCCGATGCGGCCGCAGGTTCGTGGGTTATGAGATCGACCCCGGGTATTTCGCAGTCTGCAATGCGAGAGTAGCCGACGCACGCCGGCAGCTCCGAAAATCTCCGGGACCTGCCCCGGCTCGGTCAAGAGGCCCCGCGGACGAAGCCCCGCAGACTCACTGCCTCGGCCGCGCATCCTATGAAACCACTCCTCAGCCTCGAAGCCCCAATTCGCATCTCAAGTTTTGATCACCGGCAAGCTTTTTGGCGGCTTCCTCAAGCCGCTTGTGCTCTTTGGCGCTATGCACAATGCCTCTGAGGACAAGCTCGTTGCCGTCGAATTCCACATCCAAGGTGGGAGTAAAAAGTTTGGGGTCCATTACAAGACCGGCCTTGACCTTTGCGGCCAAGGCACGCATTTCGAGTATCTTGAGAGACTCGGGAGTCCGAAGTTGATCTCTTGCCAAAAGCTCTTCGGTCACAAGGCTCACGACCGATTCGATCGGCAGTTCGCCGGTGTCGAATACCTGGTCGTATTCCGCGGGATCGTCCCAATGGATACCGAAGAGCGAATAGATGAATCCCGATCGCTCGTGGTCCGTCCTCTTTGCCAGCCACCGTGCGGTCTCGGCATCGATGAATTCATCGCGAGCGATGTTCTTGATACGATCCTCCAAGGGTGCGACTATACGAATTCTGTAAGCATGAGGAACCCCTCTGAGGAGTACGTTGCCGCCACGTTCCATGATCACTGTCCGATCCGCGAGAGCGTGGTCGAGAAGAATACTCTGAATTAGCGCTCCATAGGCTGCAAAAGACCAATCGTACTTTTCCCAAATGGACGGGGCATGCTCATCCAGGGTTTCTCCCCACTGTTCCCATTGATCTCCTAATGTTTTTAGATCACTGAGGAATCTGTGCTTCCCCACATAATCATATCCCAGGGCGGAAGCTACACCCTCACCAACTTCTTTCCCTTTGCTTCCGAATTGCCTCGAAATGGTCAAAATCGCCATATGTTCCTCACTCGTTTTCCGGCGGATCGGACGAGACTGGGGCCGTTTGGCGACTTGACAGGTGTGCTTCCTTCGCACGTCGCCAGTGTATGAGAAGTTTGCCCACTAGGATGACGCCAACGGCGAAGACAGCCTCGACCGCGTATATTAGGTATTTACCCGGGGCCAGGACCTCCACGATCACCGGGTCGGAGATCATCATTTCACCGCCCACTTTCCCAAGAACCGCGGCCCCGAGGTAGATAATGACAGGATACTTATCCATGAGCATGGACAGAAGATTGCTTGTAAAGACAATGAAAGGAATGCTTAGCCCCAAGCCGAAGAGAAGAAGGAACAAATTACCGTGCGATGCGCCGCCTACGGCAAGCATATTGTCAATCGACATAGTGATATCCGCAATTACGATGATTTTGACTGCTTGCCAAACGGTCTTGGCCTCATCTTTGATTTCGTGCCCGCCTGCGCCTTCCACGAAGAGTTTCACGGCAATCCACAGAATGACCGCGCCGCCAACAAGCTTCAGATAGCTGACCTGAAGTAGCTGAGCCACAAAGAACGTGCAGGCCACGCGCAGCAAGACCGCTGCTCCAGCCCCAAAAAAAATTCCTATCTTCCGTTTTTCCCGTGGCAGGGCCCGGACTGCCATAGCGATAATAACGGCATTGTCCCCGGCGAGAATGAGATCGATAATGACAATGCTCACGAGGCGGGTAAGAAAATCCCAGTCAAATGTTATGGTTCCGAATATTCCCAGATCCACGACTGAAACCTCATCAATGTCAAGACATCATTCGCTGCCCTGCCCACAGCGTTGGGTGCCGAAACGTGGTGCAATATCGTAAAGAAACGGTATCTTCATCCCCCGAGCAGAAGAAGAAATTCCGGGGAGGTACGATACCTTTGAGTCCCGAACCTGTCAATGTCCAATACGAGGCAAGGTTATCCGTATTATTACGTGAAGCTGGACCTCCCGACAGAGCTTGTCATTTCCAACCTGATGAAAAGCGGGGGAAGCAATATCCGAATCTTCACAAGGAGCACTCAAACCATTTCCGGACATTGACGGCTGCCGGCGAGGATGATAGGTTCATTTTCATCGACTGCTGATTTGTTCATATTGCAATGGAGAGTCGTTCCCGACCATGAGTCTCGCGGAGAAATACCAACTCGGTCTGACGGGGAAGATCGTCGAGCTGTTTCTCGTCTCAAAGCTGCCCATCATTCTGATAATGGCGTCCCTGCTCACCGGCGCTGCCGCGCTTGTCGTCACTCCACGGGAAGAGGAGCCTCAGATAGTCGTGCCGGTGGTTGACGTGATGATCAACTTCCCCGGGGCGTCGGCACAAGAAGTCGAAAACCTCGTCACCATCAACCTTGAGCGAAAGCTCTGGGAGATCGACGGTGTCGAGTACGTTTACTCCGTGTCCCAGCCGGGCGCCGCGGTGGTCACCGTACGCTTTTTCGTAGGCGAGAACCGGGAAAACAGCCTGCTCAAGACCCACAGCAAGATCATGTCCTATATTGACGAGGTGCCGCAAGGTGTCACCGGATGGGTGGTCAAACCGGTGGAGATCGACGACGTCCCCATTGTCACCCTCGCCCTGTATAGTGCCATCCTGTCCGATTATGAGCTGAGAAGGGTCGCGGACGAGATTCTTCACCGCATTCAGGCCATCCAGGATACGGGGCGCGCGTGGGTGGTGGGCGGGCGTACCCGTCAGATTCGAGTGCTCCTTCAGCCTGACAAAATGGCCGCACGGAATGTCTCGGTCCTTCAGATGGAGAGGGCCCTTCGCGGTGCGGACGTCAACCTCCGGGCCGGTTTCATGGACCGGATGGACCGTGAAGTGGCGGTGGACGCAGGGCCGTTCATCCGCTCCGTTGACGAAGTAAAAGACCTCGTAGTCGGTGTCAACAACGGCCGCCCGGTGTACCTCAGAGATGTAGCGGATGTAGTGGACGGGCCCTCGGAGCCGGTGGACTACACGCGGCTTGTCTTTGGTCCAGGGGCCGCTCGCGATCCGGAGACGCGCGGCGTCGCGAACGCTGTCCAAGGAAAGACCTACCGGCAAGTGACTATTGCGGTAGCAAAACGCAAAGGCACCAACGCGGTAAAGGTTGCGGAAGGGCTTGTCGCCCGGGTCGAGGAACTCAAGAAAACCGTGATCCCATCAGACGTGAGCGTCCTGGTCACGCGCAACTACGGAAAGACCGCGGACGAAAAGGTCAACGAACTGATAAAGCACTTGGCGCTCGCGGTGCTCAGCGTCATCGCGCTGCTCACGGTCATGCTCGGTTGGCGCGAAGCCATGATCGTGGCGCTCGCGGTACCCATGACCCTCGCGGTGACGCTGTTGGCGAATCTGCTCGTGGGCTACACAATCAACCGGGTCACCCTGTTTGCATTGATACTCTCGCTCGGCCTGTTGGTGGACGACCCGATCGTGGATGTGGAGAATATCCACCGACATTTCAAGCTCAAGACACACCCTCCGCTCGATGCCACGTTGCTGGCGGTGGACGAGGTTCGTCCGCCCACGATCCTTGCTACACTCGCGGTGATCGCCTCATTCATACCGCTCTTTTTCATCACCGGCATGATGGGTCCGTACATGAAGCCTATGGCCCTCAACGTGCCCGTGGCAATGATCATGTCGCTCGTGATAGCGTTCACAGTCACGCCGTGGACCACGTATCACGCACTGAAAGCGGAATACGAAAAGCAAGAGAAGCCCTACGACTTCAAGACCGGCCGCGTGTACCAAGTTTATCGTCGAATCATCACGCCGTTCCTCGAGAGCCCCCGCAGAAGCAAACTTTTTTTGGGCGGCATTGTAGGAGCGCTCCTGCTGTCGTGCTCCCTTGTTGCGCTCGGCCTCGTGCCGCTCAAGATGCTCCCTTTCGATAACAAGAACGAATTTCTCATTCTTGTCGACATGCCGGAAGGCACGACCCTCGAAGGCACCGATCGCGTGGTTTCCGACTTGGAGAGTTATCTTGCGACAGTCAATGAGGTGAGGGATTTGGAGTCTTTCGTCGGAATCGGCTCGCCCATCGATTTTAACGGTATGGTGCGCCACTATTACCTGCGGCGGGGCAGCAACATCGCGGATATCAGGGTCAATCTGCTTGACAAGCACGAGCGGGCCTATCAAAGCCACGGATTTGTTCTGAGAATTCGTCCGGACCTGGAAAAGATCGCCGCTCGGCACGGAGCGAACCTGAAGATTGTCGAAGTACCGCCAGGTCCGCCGGTGCTCTCGACGGTGGTCGCAGAGGTGTATGGGCCTCCGGACGCTACGTACGAACAAATCATTGCTCAGGCGCAGCAGATCAAGTCAATCATGGGCCGCACGCGGGGAGTTGTGGACGTGGATGACACCGTCGAAGCCGACCAGAAGCTGTACACGTTTCTGGTGGACAAGACCAAGGCCGCGCTCGCGGGCGTTACCACCGAGGAAGTCGCCAAATCAGCGAAGATCTTTCTCGGCGGCAACTCGCCGGTTACCGTTCACACGGGCACGGAACGAAGCCCACTTCAAATCAACCTTCGATTGCCGCGCGCTCTCCGGTCCGAGCCGGCGGATATGGGGCCGATTCGCGTCAAAGGCTTGGACGGATCAATGATTCCGTTCAATGAGCTGGGTGAGCTTCGGGAGGCGGTGGTCGATAAATCCATTTACAGGAAGAATATGCGGCGAGTCGTCTTCGTGACCGGCGAAGTTGCCGGCACGAGCCCGGTCAACGCAATCCTCGATCTGCAGGACGCAATGAAAAACAAGCCCCTTCCACAGGGCTACTCGGTGGAATGGGCCGGCGAAGGGGAGTGGAAGATCACCCTGGACGTGTTTCGCGATCTCGGGATAGCGTTTCTCGGAGCGTTGGTGCTGATTTACATCCTACTTATTCAACAGACCGAATCTTTCGTCGTGCCGCTTGTGATCATGGTTTCCATTCCGCTGACGCTCATTGGTATCCTGCCCGGATTTGCGCTCCTGAACGCGGTCGCGGCCGGGCAGGCGGGAGGATACACAGACTCGATATTCTTTACTGCGACCGGAATGATCGGGATGATCGCGCTCGCTGGAATCGTGGTCCGCAATTCCATTATTCTCATTGATTTTGTGCACATGAGGACGCAGGCCGGCTACGATCTCAAGGAAGCGATCATTGAATCCGGCGCGGTGCGTTTCACACCTATTGTTCTGACCGCGGGCGCGGCGATCTTCGGGTCGTGGGTGATTACGCTGGATCCGGTGTTTTCCGGGCTGGCGTGGTCGTTCATTTTCGGCATCTTCGCGTCCACGGTGTTCACGCTTGTGGTGGTGCCGATCGTCTATTATCAGATCTATGGAAAAAGGGCCGGAGCGTCGTAGGATAGGCGCACAGTGTAGCCTTGCCGCTTTCTCCTCGAATGGATAGTATGGATATATAAGATTGAATGTCTGGTGAAAGGGGTGGGCAAATGATCAGCGATAAGATTCAGGAAGCGTTCAACAACCAGATCGTGGCTGAGCTTTATTCTTCGTACCTGTATCTCTCCATGTCGGCGTACTTTGAGTCAATCAATCTCAAAGGGTTTGCCCACTGGATGCGATGTCAGGTCCAGGAAGAGCTTGTCCACGCAATGAAATTCTACATGTTCGTCAACGAGCGAGGCGGGACGGTAAAGCTCAGCGCGATCGACGGGCCGTCGACATCGTGGGCTTCGCCCTTGGCCGCGTTCCAGGACGCATACGCGCATGAGCGGAAAGTCACGGGTTTGATCAACAGCTTGGTGGACTTGGCAATTCCGGAGAAAGACCACGCGTCCAATGCGTTCTTGCAGTGGTTTGTCACCGAACAGGTGGAGGAGGAATCTTCTGCGGATGAAGTGATAAAGAAAATCCAGCTTGCAGGTGAACAGGGCGGCGGCATGTTCATGTTGGATCGCGAACTTGCTGCACGCGTCTTCACGCCTCCACCGGAAACGGCAACCCTGTAATACTCAGACTTTGTGCTCTCCGTCGGGAGGGCCCCGAATTGATACGTAAGGACGGGAGGTCGTTATGACTGAAACAGGAGATCGGTCGCTGAAGATGCTTGCCGCGGCCCTTGAGAAAGAGGTGCGTGGCCGGGATTTCTATGTCAAAGCCGTCGCAACGTGCACCAACGAGCTCGGCAGGGACATCTTCCGCATATTGACCGCTGAAGAAGGGGTGCATATCCGCCGGGTCAAAGAGATCTACGAAGGCCTGAGCGGAGGCAAACCCTGGAGCGGTGAGTGGAAGAACTACCGCATGGAGAACGAGAACCTGCAGGCCCTGTTCCGCAAGCGCATGAGGAACCTCGGGTCAAAGATTAAGGCCGATACTGGCGACCTTGAGGCCCTGGACATCGGTCTCAAATTCGAGCAAGGCGCGATCGATTTCTATAAGAAAGAACTCGGCAAGGCCACCGATCCGCTGGAACAGGAATTTATCGAGGTCATGATCCGTGAGGAGCAGAGCCACTACGCTTCGCTGGCCGACGTAAAGCTCTACCTGATGAACCCCGAGTCCTGGTACATCGAGACGGAGCGACACACTCTCGACGGAGCTTGAGCACTCCTCTGTGAAGACCGACCGCGATAAATGGGACGCACGGTACTCTCGGACCGAGCCGGCCCCGCCAACGCCCGACTCGCTCTTGGTTGACCACGCGGACCTGCTTACAAAGGGCCGAGCGCTTGATCTGGCGTGCGGTATGGGCGCTGAGTCGTTATTTGCGGCCGAGTGCGGGTACGTGGTCGACGCTGTGGACATAAGTACCTTCGCGTTGACGGTCCTCAATGGCCGAGCACGTGACCGTGGCGTGGCGGTGCGGTGCATCGCGGCGGACCTTGATTCGTTCGTGATCCCGAAGGAAACGTACGATCTGGTCATGGTGTTTTACTTCTTCGCTCCAGGGCTCATGGCCGCCATCGAGGGAGCCCTGAAGAGGGGAGGGCTCCTGTTTTACTCTACGTTCAATCACCGCCACACCAGCATCAATCCGGAATTCAATCCGAAGTATCTCGTTCCGCCCGGCGGCCTTGCAAAGTTCTTTCCCGCACTGGATATTCTTCTTGACGAGCCCTATGGAGGATCGGACGGCAACGTTGCACGGCTGATCGCGAGGCGCCGATGATGAACGTCGGCGAGAAGAGACTTAAGGTGCCGATGGGACAGGCAAGATACCTGTCCCCCCAATACTGTCGGCAACACATCACAGAACCTATGAAATGAAACACTAACCGTCGGCCGCAGCAGCCATGATCAACCCCATTGACGGCATTCATATAGCATTTTCGGCTCTCCGGGCGAATGTGATGCGTTCACTGCTGACCATGCTTGGCATCGTGATCGGGGTCCTGGCGGTGATCGTCATGGTGGCCGTGGGCTCGGGCGCCAGGGAGCTCATTGGGACGCAGATTCGCTCCATCGGGAGCAATCTCATCATGGTGATGCCTGGCGCGGTAGCTCAGTTCGGCGCAAGTTTAGGGGCTGCGTCGGTGCACACGCTCACTTCGGGCGACGCTGAGGCCATAGGAAAAGACTGTCCCGCTGTGGAGCTTGCTGCGCCAATATGGGGACAAGTGACCCAGGTGGTGTACGGCAATCGCAACTGGCGCACGAGAGTTACCGGCACGACAGCCGACTTCTTTCCTGTTCGTGAATGGAATTTGAAGTTCGGCAGGTTCTTCACTCGAAAAGAGGAAGAGCGAGCTGCCAAGGTGTGCCTTGTCGGGACCACAGCGATCGAGAGCCTTATGGGCAATGAGTATCCGCTGGGAAAAATGATCCGGATTCAGAACGTGCCGATGCAGGTCATTGGTGTGCTTGAATCCAAAGGCCAGTCACCTCGCGGGGAAGATCAGGACGACGCGATCTATGTGCCGCTCAAAACCGCGCAGTACAGGCTGTTCGGCACACCGTTTCGAGACGAGGTCCGCGCAATACTTGTCCGTGCTAAGGCCCCCGAAATGATTCCGCAGGCCGAAAAAGAAATCAACGAGTTGCTATCGCGGCGCCACCGGATCGGCCGCACCCAGGAGAAGGATTTCAGCGTCCGCAACCTCACGGAGATTCTCGAGACAGCGACCCGCAGTCTCAACATCATGACGACACTGCTCGGATCGATTGCCGCGATCTCGCTGCTGGTGGGCGGCATCGGTATCATGAACATCATGCTGGTGTCGGTAACCGAGCGCACGCGGGAAATCGGCATCCGCATGGCAGTGGGAGCGCGTTCCATCGATGTGCTGGCACAGTTCCTCATCGAGGCGGTGGTCTTGTCGATGACCGGAGGTCTGTTTGGCATCGTGCTCGGGGTGGCCGGATCTTACATATTTGCACGCGTCAGCGGCTGGCCTGCGTTAATCAATATATGGGCTATGATTATCGCGCTCTTCTTTTCAGCTGGTGTCGGAGTCTTTTTCGGGTTCTACCCGGCGTTCAAGGCTTCGAGACTCCATCCCATCCAGGCGCTTCGGTATGAATGACGGTGCGGCGTTTGCTGCACCCGCGGGCGGGGTTTACAAAAGCACCAGAGCGAGGTATACCAACAATAGGTGGTCCGCCATGATATCGCCGCGTCCGGCGGCTTGCCGCGGAATGTTTGAGTGGTTGTTCAACGATTGACGACCGCCCGACATCGTGGTACGTGGTCGCGGTGTAAGGATTGGTCGGCCAAAACCGGCAGGTAGAAATGGACATACTTGGAATTTCGGCATATTACCACGACAGCGCCGCGTGCCTCGTGAGGGATGGCAAAATTCTCGCGGCCGCGCAAGAGGAGCGCTTCTCCCGGATCAAGCACGACCACAGGTTTCCACACGACGCAATCCGCTATTGTCTCGACTACGGAAAGATCCGGGCCACAGATCTGGACTATATAGTATTCTACGACAAGCCGTTCATCAAGTTCGAGCGGCTCCTGGAAACGTACCTCTCGTACACTCCTCGAGGCTTGGCGTCATTCCTCCTGGCAATGCCGCTCTGGCTCAAGCAGAAGCTCCACATCCCCAAGCTCATTCAAAAGACTTTGGGATATGAAGGCACAATCCTTTTCCCTGAGCATCACGAATCTCACGCGGCGAGTGCTTTCTTTCCATCGCCGTACGAGCGGGCCGCGTTCCTCACGATGGACGGAGTGGGCGAGTGGATTACCACCAGCTGGGGAGTGGGCGAGCGCAACAGGATTCGGATCGATTACGAGATCAAGTTTCCCCATTCGTTGGGTTTGCTGTATTCCGCGTTTACGTATTTCACCGGATTCAAAGTTAATTCGGGCGAGTACAAGGTTATGGGGCTTGCACCGTACGGCGAGCCGAAGTACGTGGACATAATCCTCAACGAACTTATCGACGTCAAGGAAGACGGCTCTTTCAAGCTCAATATGGATTACTTCACGTATCCGTATGGGCTCACCATGACGGGCGAAGCGTTCGAGCGTCTCTTCGGCGGCCCAGCGCGGAAGCCCGAGAGCAAACTCACCCAGCGGGAGATGGACCTCGCCAAATCGCTCCAAATAGTTACCGAAGAGGTGATGCTCCGGACCGCGCGGCACATCCACAAGGTAACAGGCGAGCAATACTTATGCCTCGCTGGTGGCGTGGCGCTCAACTGCGTAGGCAACGGCCGTATTCTTCGAGAAGGTCCTTTCCGGGACATCTGGATCCAGCCTGCAGCCGGCGACGCTGGAGGCGCGCTCGGTGCAGCGCTTTTTGTATGGCACCAGCTTTTGGACAACGAACGGATGGTCGACGGAGTGAACGATCTCCAGTTCGGGTCGTACCTCGGTCCGGAATATTCCGAGGCGGAGATCAAGGAATTCCTTGATGCCAACGGGTATCCCTACGAATACCTTCATGACGGTTCCCTGCCCGCAGCGATTGCGGACATTATCGGCCAGGGCAAGGTGGTGGGATGGTTCCAGGGACGGATGGAGTTCGGTCCGCGT
>JAIWNO010000225.1 GCA_020216785.1 Desulfomonile sp. | reverse complement strand
GCGCTCGGGTCAAGATCGATCATCGGCGACGCGCGCAATCCGAAGATGCAGTCCCAGATGAACCTCAAGATCAAATATCGGGAAAGCTTCCGTCCCTTTGCTCCATCGGTGCTTTCTGAGGACGTGAATCGATTTTTCGAGCTTGATAGGCCATCGCCGTACATGCTTCTGGTTGCGTACGTGGACCAAAAGATACGACGAAAGATGACCTCGGATGAGGACAGGTTGTGGGGCATCGATAAGCTCAACGTGGTGCGGTCGGACATCCCCGCGATCACGCATGTGGACTACTCGGCCCGTATCCAGACCGTGCACAAAGAGACCAACCCGCTCTATTACAAGATGATCGAGGCTTTCAAAGAGAAGACAGGCTGTTCGGTCATTGTGAACACATCGTTCAACGTGCGGGGCGAGCCTATTGTCCAGAGTCCGAAAGATGCTTACCTGTGCTTCATGCGCACGGAGATGGATTATCTGGTTCTCGGGCCGTTTCTCCTGGACAAACAAAAACAACCGGCGCTGAAGGGCGACGTAGACTGGCGGAAGGAGTTCACGCTCGATTGAATATTGTACAGGAAATACGAGAAGAAATCAAAGGCGCCTTCGTTGAGCCCTCGAGCCGCGACCTGACCAAGCTGGCCGCTCTTTACCTGATTGTGCCCGGCCTTATCGGATCTTACCTGCTGTTCTGGAAAGGCGCCTCGTCGGGGCGCTGGTGGATTTTCGCCGGAGTGGCGCTCTCGCTCACGCGCTTGGCCCCTCCCCTGTTCCGTCTCATTTATCGGCTTTGGATATCGCTGGCGGTGATCCTCGGGTACTTTGTATCGAGAATCTTACTGACGATGATCTTTTTCCTGGTTATACTTCCTACCGGCCTTATAATGCGGCTTTTCGGCAAGGACCCCATGGACCGGAAGCTCGATCCGGACGCTCCCACTTACTGGATCAAACGGGAGGATCCGACCGATGCCGGCGTAAAAAGATACGAGAAACAGTTCTAAGCGGTATGGTATAATATTTCCTCAATGGAGGATCGCTCATGTCACTTGTGAAGGAATTCTGGGACTTCATGAAAGTCCGCAAGAAATTCTGGCTTGCGCCAATTATCATCGTACTGGTGGTGTTGTCGGCATTTATTATTCTGGCTGCCAGCTCACCGGTGGCCGCGCCGTTCATCTACACCCTCTTCTAGGGCTGGACGGCTTGGATTCGGCAAGCCCAAAGCAATACGGCTTCCCGTTGCAAACCGTGGCGGGAAGTCGTTTCCTTCCTGAAGTACCCCTGTCAACTAAGGACGTGGAGGGGCGCGCAGCCGCGCGTCCGAAGAGTTCCGCGTCTCCCGCTCATTGACCGTCAATTGAAAATTCTATAAAAGAACCATCTGTCTGTAGTTGGCATGAGAAAAACCTCCGAGGAGGAGCGGATGAGCGGGACTGATCTATCGGCCGCGACCACAAATCCGAATGCACAGCCCAAGAGACGGGGATTCCTTCGGTTTGTCCTGGCCTGCGCGTACACTGTCTTTCTCGTGGCGATGGTGATCGGCGCGCTGGCCGCGGTCGAGTATTGGGCCTATCTCCAAGTGAAGAACGGACCGATCGGCGCGCCATACAAAGACCGAGATCTGGACGTCGCGAGGCAAAGCTCGCAGAAGGTGGCGCCGCAATTCGGATACGAGCCTACGCCCGGATTCGCTGCTACCCGCAACATCCGTCTCGGCAATTCGTATGAATACATTAACGGGCAGAGTTTCAAGGACTTTGACGAAGTTCCGCTGGAAAAACCCGAAGATGAATATCGCGTCTTCGTAACCGGCGGTTCGGTGGTGTATGGCCGCGGTCCGGTACCCCCCGCGGACGCGGTGGCCGAGTATTACGAGGTAACGTACCGGTGGACGATCCCGCACATTATAGAACAACTCCTGAACGCGGACCCGCGTGTTCGTGAAAAGATCGGCGGCAAGCATGTCCGGGTCATTAACGCGGGCGTGGCCGGTCACGTGATCCAAAACAACCTCATGCGGTATCTTGCCAAATTGCGGCTCTTCAAGCCCGACCTCGTGGTCTCGCTTGACGGCGCGAACGAGGTGCACACCGTCGCGCGGCCTCTGAAGGACTGGAACTACTTTACTGAAGGTCCGTACTACGAAGTGGTGACCGAGACGATGGACCTCGGGCGGAAAGGGCTGCTGAACTACATCACGCTGTGGCTCAAGAGAAATTCGTACTTTTTTACATGGTTGGCGCTGCGCAAGGGCGAGGGGCCCGGCATTCTCATCGAGAACCGAGGCTTCGCCGCGCACCCTCAGGATCCCACTCCGGAAATGATTGCATATCGCGACCGGAACATCCGTCAGGTGGCTGATGTGGCAGCGATTTACCATAAGGTATTAGAAACGGACCGGGTGCCTCACGTCTTTGCGCTGCAACCGATGTTCCGGAACTGCAAGAAGAAGCGCACCCCTATGGAACAAAAAATCGAGCAGGTCACGGGCATGGACAAGATCGGCTTCTATGACGCAGCCGAAACGTACGATGTGCTCGTGGAAAGGATTAAGGATCGCGGCAAGGAAGCAGGGATCGACGTGGTGGACCTCACGACGATCTTCGATCCGGTAAAGGAATGGGTCTTTACCGATTGGTGCCACATGACCAACGGCGCCAACTATGTGATTGCAAAAGCACTGGTAAACGAGGTCAAAACACGAATCTTCGATCTGCCGCTGCTGCCGGATGACCCACTGAAGCCACCGCTGGACGCATATTTCACCGACTACGCGCAGTCCGCCAGAGTGATGGCTGACAACCGGGTGCTCGACGGGGGAATGCAGGTCCTTAAAGGCTACCCTGGCCAGGAGATGCTCGAAGTCGCTTCAGCCGGCAAAAACCCGGTGACCGCGGAGCTGGACTTGGGCAAAGTCCTCCCCGTGTCACGGATGCGTATTGTGTGGGCTGACAGCCGGTCGGTCCCGAAGTCGTGGAAGATAGAGCTGTCCGCGGACGCCTCCACATGGAAGGAATGGTTCACTATTGCAGAGACTCGGACCGACCGTTTTGATCAGTGGCCCGGGTTCGAGTACTATGCGGCCCAGGAGACACCGGCCCGATACGTGAGGTACACACCACTGGGTTCGGACACGAGCAAACCGATTCGGCTGCGGCAATGGAGTTTGTTCAAGTAGAGTATGTGCTTGAGAAACGCCCCTGAGAGGTAGGAATGCAAGAATTCCGTTACCTGGGGGACAGGCCCTAGGACTTGTTATAGTAGTTGCCAAAAGTTCTGACCGAATCGCAGGTCTCTTGGTGGGTGTCGGGAGGCTCCTTGAACGAAGATTCGACGGTCTTGCGTCGCTCGAAGTGAACGGGACCTCCCGACACCCTGGAGAAATCAATCGAAAATTATTTTTGGCAACTGTTATAACTCCCTGATTGGGAGGGAAGCACTTGCCCGAAGGACGAATACGTCAAAGGGACATTCCGATCATACAGTTGTTTGGTCTTCCCGTACGCAACTGAGTCTTTACAGGGGAATTCATGACGCGTCTCGTGCACTTGGCGCGAATAGGTGTGGTCACTTCATGCGGTCTCGGGTACATCCCGGTGATACCGGGTACCGTTGGGTCTCTGCCCGCTGTACTGGCGTTTGTGGTCATAATGACACAATTGAAACCGGAGTACCATACCGCTGCCTTGGCGGCGGCTCTCGCTGTTTCAGGGATTCTGTGTATCGTGTTGGCGCCCTGGGCCGAGCGGTACTGGGGTCGGAAGGATCCCCGATATATCGTGCTGGATGAAGTGGCGGGCTTCTTCCTCACTGTAGTGCTCTTCCGTGGTCAGAGCATCCTGTGGACTGCGGTAACGGCATTTGTCGCCACTCGCATCGCAGACATCATCAAGCCGCCGCCAGCGAACTTGATGGAGCGTCTTCCCGGCGGATGGGGGATTCTTCTTGACGATCTGGTCGCGTCGTTGTACGGGGCTGCAGCGCTTCACCTGATCGCGTGGTTCGCTCCGGGGCTCTTGTGATCACGCTTCACTCACTTAGGAGCGATCGGGTTGTAACGCATTGGGGTCTCTTGCAAATACTTTCGTAGGATAATTAAGGCGCAGGCGTAAGGAGATCACAATGAAAACCTTGTGGAGTATGATCATGGCCGCACTGGTTATCTCAGGAATGTCGGCGGGGGCTCAGACCGTGTGCAAAAGCACCGACGCAGACCGCACTGCCGTCGAGGTCACGGTCTACAATAACAATCTCGGATTTATCAAGGAAACCCGCTCGGTCGACATTCCAGCCGGCCGCGGTGAGCTGCGCTACATGGACGTTCCCGCGCACATCATGCCCGCGACCATCCACGTGAAATCGCTCGACGATCCGAAAGGACTTGCCGTGCTGGAGCAGCACTATGAGTATGACTTGATCAACCCCACCAAACTTCTCGACAAATACGTGGGGAAAAAGATCAGGATTGTTGACTGGAACAAGTTCCGGGATCGTAAAGACGAAATCGAAGCGATCCTGCTGAGCAACAATGAAGGCCAAGTGTTTAAAATCGATAACCGGATCTACCTAGGCCACCCCGGCATCAAAGTGTTGCCGGAGCTGCCCGAGGATCTTGTAGTTCAGCCGACTCTGACATGGCTTTATCAGAACACTGCGGGCAGGAAGCACAGGCTGGAGGCCTCATATCTGACAAGTAACCTGAACTGGAACGCGGACTATGTAGCCGTGGTCAACAAGGACGACACATTCGCCGACATTTCGGGGTGGGTGACCGTGGACAACAAGAGCGGCGCGTCGTACAAGGACGCGCGGTTGAAGCTCGTTGCCGGAGAAGTCCAACGCGTAGGGGAAGAGGAAGTTGAAATGCCCCCTGTTCCCGAGAGAATGATGCGGATGGACCAGATGGTGGCCGGACGTGCGTTGGAGGAAAAACCCTTTTTCGAGTACCACCTCTACGATCTCCAGCGTACGACTACCCTCAAAGACAACCAGACGAAGCAGATCAGCCTGCTCGATGCGGGCAAAGTCAAGATGGAAAAAGAGCTGCTTGTCTACGGAGCGAAGCATTACTTGACCATGCCCATAATGGAGCCGATTCCGCGTCAGCCGGTGACCGTACACCTGAAATTCAAGAACTCCAAAGAGAATAACATGGGAATACCCCTCCCTGCCGGCATCATGCGTGTCTACAAGGCAGACGACAGCGGGGGCGGTCGGTTCGCGGGTGAAGACCGGATCGAGCACACAGCCAAAGACGAAGAAGTCAAGTTGAAGCTCGGCCGGGCTTTCGACGTGGTCGCGGAGCGAACCCAGACCGACTACAAGCAACTTACCACGCGGATGCATGAATCCGAGTGGGAGATCACCATCCGCAACCATAAGGATAAGGAAGTCTCAGTCGGGATCATAGAGCCGCTGCTCGGCAGCTGGACGGTGGTAAGCAAGTCTGCTCCGTACCAAAAAATCGACGCCTTTACCATCCGCTTCGATGTGAAAGTGCCCAAGGATGGGGAAGCGAAGATGAAGTACCGGGTAAAGGTAGGATTATAGCGGCGACCGTTTCTGTTGTCGGTGTAGGAGAGACCGGCCGGTCGCCCTTGGAGAATTCTCGTCGCCATTGTGCCCGGTGCCGAAATTCTTGCTCGATTCACAAAGTGAACCTCTGTCATTCCTACGGGAGCAGGAATTCAGCTGTTCTTCCGGGTTCCCGCCTCTGTTCAAGCCCGGGGCGGCACCTTGTGGTCCGAGAAATCGGTAGGGCCGACTGGGACGCAGGCCCCACCAAGGGACACCACCAAAAGCGTGAATAGACCGGGCAGAGTTCAGCAGGCACTCGCGGAGTATTCTGCGCGACCCTACCGATTCTCTCTCTCGAAAAGGAACCAGTTTAATCCGCGGCCGCTGGTGACCTTGATATTCGTCAGGTTGAAGTCCGGGTGACGGGACCGGACAAAAGTAAAGACCTCTTCCACCGTCGCGAATTCGTACGGATATCCGCCGAGCCAGTCGGTAGCATCGGTGCGCCAGCTCATTCCCCGGTGTGACTTATAGTTTCTCACGTGCGTGATGGGGTTTTCTCCGCGGAGCATCACAATGGCAAGGTATGCGGCCAATGCTGGAGGTTCCAGCACGTACGCCCCAATAAGGGGATGAGTGTTGTAGAGCCTCTTTACTGCCACCCAGAAAGAATGAGCCCACGCGGGCTTGCCGTCGCGCCTCAGGATTTTATTGTAAAGCGCAAGATAGAAATAACCGCCCGGTCGCACGAGCCGAGCGCATTGGCCGATCGCGTCCCACATTTTGCCGGTATGGTGAAGCACCCCCCAGGAGTAAACAATGTCGAATAATCCGAGGCCGGAGACGAACTCGTCGTCAAGGATCGACCCTCGTTTGATTTCCCAATTCGCCGGATTGGCGGCGCGTTCCCGGAGCGCGGTGCAGCACTGGACACATAGCGGGTCCAGATCGAAACTCACGACGCGTGACGCGCCAAGCCTGAACGCTGCATAGGAGAATAAACCGCTTCCGCACCCGATATCAATGAAGCTCCTTCCCTCGAGACTGTCCAGCCTCATGAAGTCGAGTAGCGACTCTTCCGCGATGCGAAGCCGTTCCTCGTCGAAGCACTTGAGGAATTCCTGCCAGTTTTTCCCGAACGCAAAGTCGACGTTGTTGGTCATGATGTCAACGCCAGAGTATGCCTAATCACGAAGCGATCAATGACGCTGCTAAGGCGCGCTGACTATACACTAAGGTCCGGCGGAGTGAAAGCTGCAGACCGTCCGAAAACGCGAAGATTTTGCCTTGACAGCTCATAAATCTGATGGTTTAATAAAAAATTCATCGTTCAGGAGGAGCGCCATGTACGCCATCGTCCAAACCGGTGGGAAACAATATAAAGTGGAAACCGGCGACCAAATCAGGGTCGAAAAGATCGACGGCGAGCCCGGCACCGAAGTCGTGCTCGATAAAGTCCTCGCTATCGCCGATAACGAAAGCATCCAACTCGGAACACCTCTCATACAAGACAGGGTCGTCAAAGCCACTATCCTCAGAACCGACCGGAACCGCAAGATCGTGGTCTTCAAAAAGAAGCGTCGGAAAGCCTATGACAAGAAACAGGGCCATCGGCAGTGGTTTACGCTTCTGAGGATTGACTCTATCGCGTCGGCGCCCAATCTTATAACTGAGAATTCGGCTTCATCACAGACCGCGTTGGCCGAAGCATAACCAGCAGGAGGATTTACCATGGCCCACAAAAAAGCAGGCGGAAGCTCCCGGAACGGTCGCGACAGCCCAGGTCAGCGCCTCGGGGTGAAGCGCTTCGCCGGGCAGAAAGTCCGGGCCGGTAATATTATCGTCCGTCAGAAAGGCACAGCCATCCACCCTGGCGAGAACGTGGGAATGGGCAGAGATTACACCTTGTTTGCGCTCGTGGACGGCCTCGTGAAGTTCGAACGCAAAGGCCGCGACAAACGGAAGGTGTCCATCGTACCGGTTGCCGTTGAGGCCCCTGTCGCGTCGTGAGTGCGCATCTGCCAAGCCGCTCGGCCCGAAGCCTTTTTGCGAAGCGCCCGGCAGCGGGTGCTTCGCGCGTTTGAGCACGGCACCATGGTTTTCAATTCCCCATTCTGAGGACATTTATCGTCCTGGCCTCCTAATACCTTGAAATTCGTCGATCAAGCTCGCATTACAGTGGTCTCCGGCTCAGGAGGACGCGGGTGCGTCAGCTTCCGGCGGGAAGCATTTGTCCCTAAGGGCGGCCCCGACGGCGGCGACGGAGGCAAAGGCGGCGACGTGATCGTCCGGGCTGACCCATCCGTCCACACATTGCTCGACTGCCAATATCGTCAGCTCTACCGGGCCCAAAGAGGTGCGCACGGCATGGGCAAGGACAAGCACGGCCGAAACGGTGAGGAAATGGTTATCCGGGTGCCGGTCGGAACTCTCGTGATCGACGCGGAGACGGGCGAGCTGATCGCGGACCTGAACCGGTCCAACGCAGATGTGGTGGTCGCCCAGGGCGGCCGTGGCGGCCGCGGTAACGCACGCTTCGTCACGTCCACGAACCGAGCCCCGCGGCGGTATGAAGATGGAGAACCCGGCCGTGAACGAACCCTGCTGCTTGAGCTGAAGCTTATTGCTGATGTGGGCCTAGTGGGTATGCCCAACGCCGGGAAGTCTACCCTGATCTCGAAGGTGTCCAAAGCCCGCCCGAAGATCGCAGACTACCCCTTCACCACTCGGGAACCTGCGTTGGGCGTTGTCCGCATGAGCGGCGGTTTCGACTTTGTCATGGCGGACATACCGGGACTCATCGAAGACGCGTCCAAGGGCGCGGGCCTCGGATTGCAGTTCCTTCGTCATGTGGAACGCACCAGAGTGCTTGTTCATCTCATAGACCCGTCGCCGTATCTCACGCCGTCGCCCGAGGAGCGCTTTTCCATCATCATGCGGGAGCTTGATTCACATGCGGGGGATCTGCTACACAAACCAATGATAGCGGTCATTACCAAGATGGACCTCCCCGAGAACAAAGAACCTGCCGCGCATCTGAGGAAAAGCCTCGAAGCGGAGGGGTTCCGCGTACACGCAATTTCAGCGGTAACGGGCAAAGGCGTGAACCGGCTGCTCACCGACGTGGCCCGCACGCTCAGAGGGGTACGCAGGCCAGATGAACCATGAAGCCATAAGAAAACGGGTCATTCAAGGCGTGCGCCGCGTGGTGGTGAAGCTCGGATCAAGCGTTGTAACCACCGAGAAGGGCCTCGACCGAGTCGCCATCCGGAACATCGTCGAGGACATCTGTCGCTGCAAGGACGAGGGGATGGAATTCATCATCGTCTCGTCCGGCGCGGTTGCCGCAGGAGTGCGGCGGATCAAGCTCAAGGGCGGCGCCAAGACCATCCCGCAAAAGCAAGCCGCTGCGGCCATCGGGCAGACAAGGCTCATGGCAGCCTACGAGGAAGCGTTCGAAGCCCGTGGTGCAAAAGTCGGTCAGATGCTCCTTACCAGAGATGACCTTGCGTATCGACCGCGCTATCTCAACGCACGCAACACTCTCACGACACTGCTCTCGTGGGGCGTGGTGCCGATCATCAACGAGAACGACACCGTCGTGGTTGAAGAAATCCAATTCGGCGACAACGACAACCTTTCGGCCCTTGTGGCCACGTTGGCAGAAGCGGATCTTCTGATCGCTCTCACCGATATGGAAGGGCTCATGGACTGCGATCCCCGCACGAATCCTGCCGCATGTCTCATCCCGTTGGTCGAAGAGATCACGCCATTGGTTAGAAGCCTGGCGGCCGGCTCGCCTTCTGCAGTCGGTAGGGGCGGAATGCAGTCCAAGCTCGATGCCGCGTCAAAGGCGGGATTGTCCGGTATTCCGACCATCATCGCCCGCGGGAAAGTCCCAGGGGTTATCTCGAAGATCATGGACGGCGATGTGTGCGGGACGCTCATACTCCCCGCTAAAGAGAGAATTTCCTCTCGCAAGCACTGGATACGCTACAACATCGAACCGGAAGGGACGCTCACGATAGACGACGGCGCTGTACGTGCCGTGTTGGGCCACGGTAAGAGCCTCTTGCCGATCGGAGTCACTGCGGTAACGGGCCACTTCGAGCACGGTGCGGCAGTGTATATCGAAGGTTCCGGCGGTCGACGCGTTGCCATGGGGTTGTGCAACTACTCTTCCGAAGAGATGGATAAGATCAAGGGACGGCAAACCGCCGAGATTCACTGGGTCCTCGGCTACCGTCGCAACGATGAGGCGGTACATGTCGACAATATGGTTCTCGTAGAGATCGACGAGGCCGAGGAATCAGGGAAATAGTATAGCAGTTGCCAAAAGTTCTGACCGAATCGCAGGTCTTTTGATGGGTGTCGGGAGGTCCCGTTCACTTCGAGGGACGCAAGGCCGTCGAAGTGAACGGGACCTCCCGACACCCTGGAGAAATCAATCGAAAATTATTTTTGGCAACTGCTATATAGC